>JAHBWU010000099.1 GCA_019636835.1 Nitrospira sp. | reverse complement strand
ATTAATCATCGCTCAGTAGTGCCTTACACTTAGGGAACGTCTGATTAATTCACGTTTACACAAAGAAAGTTGTTTCTTGGTGGATCAACGGGTGGATTCTAGCTGATGGCCCCCGTCCGAACGCGGATTGTTGGGGGTTCGTCAACTGTCATGCCGCCCGTGCCTCTGTTTGCACACACATCCGCTCCACTGTCTCAGTAAGCGCCGTCTCGCTACATATAAATTTGCCAAGCCACAACTGATGAACAGCCAATCGGAGAATAAATCAGACCTTCCCTAGAATTCGTACCTAGTCTTGTAAGGTGCAAACGATTGGAAGCAGGAGTGCACGATATGAGGAGGAGACAATTATTGAATCTTGAGGTTTTGTGGTGCTTTTACGGATATGAAGTCAGATCCGTCAGCCTCATATGCACCGATATCGTGCGATCTACCGATAGGCCTAGGTATATTTCTAAAGTCAATGCTAATCTGGCTCAAGTGGGCGCCTGCATCGATCGCCGGACTTCGATTCTGAAGGCGGAAATCAGCGCCCTCACTCCTTAAGAATCTTGGATCGGTGGTTAGGTTGTGACTGAGCATTGTTTCCGTTCCGAAATCGACGATTTCTCCTTTAGCGTTCTCAAACACAATGTTGTTCTGCACGACCGTCTTGCGCGCCTGATTTATAGAAATTCCGTAGCCTTTATTCCTGTAAACGGTGTTGTTCCATACCTTAGTTCCAGTCGTATTGGCGCCGTCAATCCGAAGCCCGGGAGATGACCCAGATAGTGGTGAACTGCCGTTGTTATAAAAAAGGTTATTGTACACGCTGACGTTCGAGACTGCGTAACCTGACCCCGAAACAATGATTCCTCCGATGGGACTGTGTATAGTTGTGTTATTGTCATGAATTTTATTATTGCGAATCACTAAATTGCTGATGGGCCCAGGATAGGCTTGTATACCACCTCCCGAGTTGTTGTAGATGTCATTCCCCTCAATCAGTCCGTTGGTGCCATCATGAAAATAAATGCCATAATATCGATGGCCAGGTAACCCGGTCTCGGAAAATTGGTCGTGGATGGTGCAATTAATTACCTGTATGTCGTTCGCCGAGATATAAAGCCCACTAACCAGGAAGTTCTTGATTTCAATATTGCGAAGGATGAAGTGATGGTTGCCATCACGAATAGACCAGCCTGACTTCAGCGCGCCGTACTTCCCATCCAATACTAGATTCTCAAAAACGAAATACCCGCGATTTCCCCTTGCCTTTATGGGACCATAACTGCTTTCGGAGAGGTCGGCATACTGTAGTGTGACGGTTTCACCAGGGTAGCCGGCAATCGCGATGTTTTTACCAGCCGTCCCGCTCTTGTTGGGTCTCTGTAAATCAATTTGTTCAGTATAGAGGCCACCTCGAATGTAGAGAGTATCCCCTGGTTGCAGCAGGCTGACTCCTTTATTGAAGCTCTTGAAGGGCTGATTCAACGTCCCTGGATTGGCATCATTGCCGGTTGTTGCCACATAGTACGTGGCACCCTCTGCTGTGCTCGTTCTGAGAAGAACGAGAAGCACACAGCAGCTTACCAGAAGTGAGAACAGCACATGACGTGAGAACTTCCACGAATGGCTCATCATGAGAGTTCCGTTAAGTAAGACGAGTGTATGATATTATGGCAAATAGGCTGATGCTGAATCAACTTGTCCGTGACGATAGCAGCATATCGCATGCCGCTGGAGCATTCTTCTAAGCCACTGATTTATATTGCAGATCTATCTGTCAGATTATATCGGAAGGTGAATAAAAAGTTCAAAATGGTACAGGCGGGAGTTTATTGTAATTGACAGTGCCGTGACGATGAAGAGCTGAGATGACTCTGTCGATGATGAGCTGAAGAAAAGGCGTGCGGTAGAGCCTCGGGTACGATGCACCCGAATGACAGACAGGGCCGACGCATCGGGGAGGCCCTCGAGGTGGTAGGCAGAATGTTCAACTGTATAAGTCAAGACTTCATCAGACAGACAGTGAGTCCTCACCGGGTTTACGCCGCTAACATTTTCTCCTTCGCCAACGGCACACTGTCCACAAACGTCTGCATGGGCGTTTTGCCATAACACCAGCGGCCCTGATGAGACCGCTGCTCGTGGTAGGCCGTCATCCATCCGTCGAGATCGGCCTGCAATTCCTCCAGGGTCCGATAGATCTTCTTGCGGAACACCACACGATAGAACTCGTTCAGCATGGTCTTGTGAAACCGTTCGCAGATCCCGTTGGTCTGGGGATGCCGGGTCTTGGTCCGGGTATGATCGATATTCTCCACGGCCAGGTACAGTTCGTATTCGTGGCGCTCCGGGGCCCCACAGTACTCCGTGCCGCGATCGGTGAGGACCCGGTTCAGTGGGATGTCGTGCTGCTCGAAGAACGGGAGCACGCGGTCATTGAGCAGCTCGGCAGCGGTGAGCGAGGTTTTCCGGTCATACAGCTTCGCGAAGCCGACCTTGCTGTACGTGTCGATGAAGGTTTGCTGATAGATGCGCCCCACCCCCTTCAGCGTCCCCACATAGAAGGTGTCTTGGGCCCCACAGTAGCCCGGACATTCGCTCTCGAATTCGCCGTGCGCGTCTTTGTCCGCCTTGGCCTTCTCCAAGGCGCCGACCTGGGCCTCCGTTAAGACCAGCCCTTCTTGAGCCACCTTCGCCTCCAACGCCTTCAGCCGCTTGCGCATCGTTTCCAGATCATGCCGGAGCCAGATACACCGGACTCCGGCGGGGGAGATGGTCACCGCCTGCTTGCGCAGTTCATTGGCCACCCGCACTTGGCCCCACGCCGGTTGGGTGACCGCCAACTGGACGATGGCCGCTTCGACCTCCTGGGCCACTCGATTCTTCAGCAGCGGTTTCTGGCGCGAAATCTCCTGGAGCGCCGCCTCGCCGCCCGTCTCATAGAGCTCTTTGAAACGATAGAAGCTGTCTCGGCTATAGCCCATCAGGTGACAAGCCTTCGAGACATTACCGAGTTGCTTCGCCAGTTCCAAGAGCCCTACCTTGTCTTGATGATCTTCTGCTCGATCGTCATGGTCCTCACTCCTTTCTTGAAGAGGGAGGACTCTACCTGACTGTCAGATTAAGTTCTAGCACATACAGTTCAACTCCCTATCATCCAAAACTGTACAACCGATTGATGCTTAGTAGTTTTCGTAGCCACCAATATCATGTGTCGAGCCTTTCGGTCGTGGGAGGTTCCTGTAATCGTTCGGCACGCTGCTCAACTTTATGCCTTTATTGGCCGCAGGGCTGCTTGCCTGAAGTTGGAAGTTGCTGGACGAGGCATTCAAAAACTTTGGATCTGTCGTGACATTACTCGTATAGGTTGTGTTCGAGCCCCTGTTAATGTAGTTTCCAATACCATTACCGTAACTGATATTGTTCTGGACAACCGCATTGGTGGTGGTGGCGTTGTCCCCGATCTGCAGACCATAGGTCTTATTTCCGTACACGGTGTTGTTCCAGATCTTAGTGTCGCGAACATTAGTGCTGATGCGGATTCCGCTGGCATGACCGGAAGAAGAGGTGCCGTTTTTATAGATGATGTTGTTGAAGATTTTGGTGGAGGAAATGATACTCGAGGATCCTCCTTGCACAATGATGCCTCCAACAGATGAAGACGCTAACTTGTTATTGTTATAGATAGCATTATTTCGTATCACCAAATTGGAAATTGGACCCGGAAATACTTGTATGCCGCCACCAGGATTGTTGTAGATCTTGTTGCCTTGAATCAGTCCGTTTGTGCCATGATTGAAATAGATGCCATAGTACCGTTCACCCACAGATCCGCTCGGAGAGATTTGGTCATGAATGGTGCAATTAATTACTTGGATGCTGTTTCCCGCGATATATACTCCGCTCGAGCGGATGTTCTTGATTTCAAGGTTCCGAAGAATAAAGTTATGATTTTTGCTGTCGATTTGCCAGCCAGTCTTATTTGGCATATTGATGCCGTCAATCTTGAAATTCTCAAAAATCAGGTACCCTCGCGTTCCCCTTGCCTTAATCGGGCCATATCCTCCAACAACCGGCTCGGCATATCGAATTGTGACAGTTTCCCCTGGGTACCCGGCAATCTTGATGTATTTCCCAGATGTGCCGGACGTGTTGTACTTCATAAGGTCGAGCTGCTGAGTCCATGTCCCTCCGCGAATATAGAGCGTGTCACCCGCACGTAGCGGCTGAACGGCTTTTGCGAAAGTCTTGAACGGTTTGCTTTGGGTGCCAGGATTTGAATCGTTTCCTGAAAGTGAGACATAGTACGTCGCACCTTGGGCCACGAAAGGCCCCAGAAGAACGGATAAAATGAACGACCCGCAGACTAAAAAAAGGAAGCGGTAATGGAGATAGCTCGAACGGTTCACCATGACGAATCCCTTTCAGAGGTTAGTAAAGTACCAATATTGAAGCAGCAAGAACGCTAACATCTGACTAGCCAGTCTCATGATTAGCCAACTCTCAAACACGTGGCTACCGCGAGCAGCTTCCATGCCATTTGTAAGTTATTGATTACAATGATACTGCTGTTGCGATATCTTCAGACATTCTGTAAAAGAGTATGTCTGCATAGACAGCTATTCATGCGCAACCATTCCACATGTCTACATGGAGAAATATTTCACACCTAGACAGTAAACTTGCCTGCAACCCGGTAACCAGAAGGACCAGCTCGTGATGCATTGTGAGTCCTTGTTTGGAAGTCGAATCGATCGGAAACCGTCATGATGATCAATCCACTGTTGACCTCGAATCGGAAGGAGGGGCAAAGGAGAGTGCAAGGAACTGGCTATTTATGAAAGGCTGGACTGGAGGCCTATGCCGCGCATACTTCTGCTGACTCAATATTTTCCTCCTGAAATCGGAGCTGCTCAGACACGCCTCTTCGAACTGGGGCAGGAACTGACCGGTCTTGGGTGGGAAGTGGAGGTTTTGACTGCTCTGCCCAATTACCCAGCAGGCCGAGTCTTTGAAGGGTACGATTTAAAGAACCCCGTCAAAGAGACTATTGGGCGGCTTTCAGTGGTGCGTGTTCCGTTACGTCCCGCACAAAAAGGGTTTGTGGATCGGCTGAGGTGTTATTTCTCATTCGTCAAGTCGGCCATTCGTTGGGGACCACAATTGTGCGTGAAGCCAGATGTGATGTTTGTCGAATCGCCTCCCTTATTTATTGGGCATGCCGGTATTCGCCTGTCTAGACAATGGGGTGTGCCGATGGTCTTCAATGTTTCCGATCTCTGGCCGGAATCGGCGAAATTCATGGGAGTGGTCAAGAACCGGCTTATTCTGGCCAGTGCTGAGACACTTGAGCTGTCGTATTACCGGCGGGCTGCGCTGGTGACCGGCACCTCGAATGAAATTATTGAGTCGATCCGGCGACGATGTCCTTCGACCCCTGTGGAGGTCATTACGAACGGTGTTGATATAAGCAGATTCGGTCCACAATTTGTGGATGATCATGCCCGATCTCTACTAGGCGATCAGGATCGAGTCACTTTTATCTATGCAGGTGTGATGGGTATGGCGCAGGGCCTGGATTTGGTCCTGGACGTTGCCATGACGGTTCGCGATTTGACTCAGGTGCAGTTTGTTCTCATCGGCGACGGAGCGGAGCGCGAATCTTTGCAACGTCGAATCGAAGTTGAAAAGCTGCACAATGTCCGATTGCTACGAGCACAACCAAAGGAAAGAATTCCTGCCTTGCTGGCGGTTTCCCAAGTAGGATTTCATATTCTGAAATTTTCAATCCCCGGTGCGGTGCCAAGTAAGATTTATGAAGCGATGGCCAGTAACATCCCCATCTTGTTCGCCGGTGGTGGTGAGGGAGCTCGGAGGGTGCTCGATGCACGAGCGGGGCTGGTCGTTCCCTATGGTGACATTCGAGGTCTTGAGGAGGCGGTCCGTCGACTTGCCTCGAATCCTTCCTTGCGGCGTGAACTTGGTGTGGCTGGTCGCTGCGCTGCCGAGAAATTGTATAGTCGGAAAGAAATTGCCAGGAAGTTGCACCAACTACTACTGGGCGTGATCAGCCGTGGGCGGTTTACGCGAAGTGGATGTGCACCAGTTTCAGGATTCGAATCCGATAGTGCACCACACCCCAATCATCTTTCCCGCTCAACTCAGGATCGTGAAGAAACATAAGCAAGCAAGTCTTCCGTACGAAAATCTTCTTGGCTCCTTCCGCTGATGAATGATTCCAGCGGTATACAGGAGGAATACAAGGCATTTATGATAGGCGATATCTGGCAGGATGTCGGTATCCACGATCAAGGTGAGCTTACAAGTGGGCAGGCTCGCTTGCGGGGGAAAATATCGTGTGTGGTGCCAAACTCATCGTAGGGTAGCAATCATGTGAAACTGTAGGAGGCCAAGCGAGACTGATTTGGCATTCCGATGGTAGAGCTTCATTGGAAGAAGACGGCTCGTGATCGTGTCACGATGCAGAAAGCCCTTACGCACTTTAACGAGGTTTTGATGGCAAGAGACCATGGTCGTATGAAGCTCGAAGATTGGGTGTTCGCGAAGGAAGGATACCCTTCGAGTAGAAATGACGGCGTGAGTTATCATCATTCGGGGGGACTCGAATGGCGCAGCTGAGAAGGGAATTGTAGATAAGAATTATCGTATGTTCGGACAAGGAAATTTGTATGTGCCGGTTCATCGGTCTTGGCGGAGCACTTGTTGAATGCATCAACACATATTCCTTTGGTCTTATTGCATTTCGGTCCGCACTGATCGGTATCATTCATCTGAAACATGCCGCGATTGCGAAGGACTTGGCCGATGGTGTATGTCACAATAGCACTATGACCAAGTCCTTAGATGAGAGAGCTGTGACATGTTTGGCGTGTCTAGAGCCGGCACTTTCCATCCATCCTATATATAAATAGAAAACTCATCTTCGATTGAAGGAGGGGGGGTATCATGAGCCAGTTTGTCATAGAGCTGTGGGCCTTCATGAAGGAGCGGAAGAAATTCTGGTTGTTGCCGATTCTCGTGGTCTTGCTCCTATTCGGCACCTTGATTGTGCTGACACAAGGTTCAGCGGTTGCCCCCTTTATCTACACATTGTTCTAGGGATGGATGTAGCTTATTGCGCGCTCATCTTCTATTTTAGGATCCGGCTTAGATTCGGAAATGGCGACGGTACTCCGACCTCGCAGCCTTGCATCTGCTTTATGTTTTCGATTCATAGTTACCTAGCTAAAGGAGATCTTCATGGGCGTTCCGCTACTTGACTTGAAAGTCCATCATGAGCCGCTTCAGCGGGAGATCATGGCGGCATTAGAACAGACCTTCAAGAGTCAAGCCTTTATCTTGGGCTCGGAAGTGAGCAAGTTGGAGGGACGGGTGGCTGGCTATTGCCAGGCCAAGTACGGCATCGGCGTCACTTCAGGGACCGATGCGCTTCTGGTCGCTCTCATGGCTATCGGCGTCGGCTCCGGTGATGAAGTTATCACGACGCCCTATTCGTTCTTTGCCACGGCAGGGGCTGCAGTCCGGCTTGGTGCCAAGCCGGTGTTCACCGATATCGATCCTATAACATTCAACATTGATCCGGCCAAGCTTGCCGACACGGTAACGTCCAAGACAAAAGCCATCATTCCGGTTCACCTGTATGGGCAATGTGCTGATATGGCGCCAATCATGGATATTGCCAAGCAACACAATTTGAGCGTGATCGAGGATGCTGCACAGGCTATTGGCTCGGAATACCACGATGGCCGACGGGCCTGCAGCATGGGCACCATCGGCTGCTTGTCCTTTTTCCCGAGCAAGAATCTTGGTTGTTTAGGAGATGGTGGGATGGCTGTGACGAACGATCCTGACCTCGCAGAGCGAATGCGAGTTCTACGAGTCCATGGCAGCCAGCCAAAGTACTATCACAAGGTAATTGGTGGGAACTTTCGACTCGATACCATTCAGGCCGCAGTTCTTAACGTCAAGCTGAACTATCTGGACGGATGGACGAGGAGGCGTCAGGAAAATGCTAACCGATACGGAACCCTGTTCCAACAGAGCGACCTTGTGCGGAAGGGAAGAGTTCAACTGCCGGAGGCCATCTATCGATTCTCGGGAGTCAAACATCATCACATTTACAATCAATTCGTGCTCCGAGTGGAGCGGCGAGACGATTTGATGGCCTATCTCCTGCAAAAAGGGATTGGAGCGGAAATCTATTATCCGGTGCCATTTCATTTGCAAGAATGCTTTCGATATTTGGGGTATAAAGAAGGAGACTTCCCTGCATCCGAGGGGGCTGCCAAGGAGACCCTCGCGATTCCGATCTATCCAGAACTCACCGCAGAGCAGCAGACCGAGGTGGTTGAGACTATTGCTACGTTCTATTAATGGTCTTGAAGGTCATCTCCAATTGGAAGCAGTTAATGAGGGCTTCGGCAAAATGAGGAGAAAGAGGCCATGAGTAATATTCTCGGGATTTCAGCCTTCTACCATGACAGCGCGGCCTGTCTCATTCGTGACGGAGACATCGTTGCCGCAGCCCAGGAAGAGCGGTTTACCCGAAAGAAGCATGATCCGGGGTTCCCTTCTCATGCGGTGACCTACTGCCTGAAAGAGGGAGAAATCTCACTGGCTGACTTGCGCTACATCGTCTTTTATGACAAGCCGCTCGTAAAATTTGAGCGATTAATTGAAACCTATTTGGCATTTGCTCCAAAAGGTCTCCAGTCATTTGTCGCGGCCATGCCTGTATGGCTGAAAGAAAAGTTATTGCTCCGGAACCTCCTCGCCAAAGAATTCCTCGCCTTGGCTCCGGGTATGAAACAGTCTGAGCTTCCTCAGTTGCTCTTCGGGGAGCATCATGAATCTCACGCTGCTTCTGCTTTCTACCCATCGCCGTATGACAAAGCCGTGGTTCTGTGCATGGACGGTGTGGGCGAGTGGGCGACGACTTCGGCATGGCTTGGCGATGGCAATTCCTTGACTCCACTCTGGGAGATCCCCTTTCCGCACTCTCTGGGACTCCTTTATTCAGCTTTCACATACTACACAGGGTTCAAGGTCAATTCGGGCGAGTACAAAGTGATGGGATTAGCGCCCTATGGCGAACCGAAGTACGTCAAAGCAATCTATGATCATGTGCTCGATCTCAAACCCGATGGGACATTCCGCTTAAATATGGATTATTTCAACTACTGTACCGGATTGACCATGACGGGAGACAAGTTCAATGATGTGTTCGGTGGTCCCCCGCGAAAACCGGAAAGCAAGTTGACGCAACGTGAAATGGACTTGGCGCGCTCGATTCAAGAGGTGACGGAAGAAGTCATGCTCC
>JAHBWU010000098.1 GCA_019636835.1 Nitrospira sp. | reverse complement strand
AATCCGCCTCTCGCCGGAGTGGCGGAATAGGCAGACGCAAGGGACTTAAAACAGATCAGGTGGATTGCTTAAGTCGTTGGTGACAATGGAACCAGAAGAAAAGGTGAGTAAGTAGGACGGTGAAAGGGAAGTGCTTCGATAGACTGCTGTGGACGACTGCTGATCTATCCGTTCAGGGCGCCAGCCGAGGCTAATATTGTCTTTGCGATATCCAACTCCTCATCCGTGAACCCTTGAACATAACCGAACACTTTATCGAATCCAAATGCCGTTTTTCCGCTTGATTCAATGTGCTCTTGACCATCGCCTCCATGAGCCTTAAATACCAACATTCCAGAACGATTGAAAAAATTGGCTGACATCGTCGTTATATAACCCTCGTTAGGAATGCCGGGTAGTTTTTCAAGCCGTGTCGTGACTTTTACAATTTGCATTCCATCGCTATCGTGTATCTCGTATCCACCTTGAGTACCCAAGGTTTTGATGCAGCGACCGGGGTTGATGGTGAGAACGTTTCTGACCAAGCGAAACAGCAGTCTCCCTTTCGAATCAAGAACATTACCTGTTAGTAACGGATGGCTTGAATTGTCCGGTGGTTCCGCACCCACGAGAAAGAAATCGTCCTGGGCGCCCAGTTCGCCGAGTACGAATGCATTACAGACGTTTCCAGCCACCAGGTAGTTATGATGTTTGCCAAGAGCGAATATGTTGTTTGCTAATGTAGAAGAAGGCATAAATGTTGTTCTCCTCAGCAGGATATCCTAACTGTGGATCATTCTTGCCCTGATTTTGTGCGGGCAACCAACCCCCCCCGGGCGTGGCACT
Organism: Nitrospira sp.; assembly: GCA_019636835.1. GTDB lineage: Bacteria > Nitrospirota > Nitrospiria > Nitrospirales > Nitrospiraceae > Nitrospira_D. Next base: position 8,638 of record JAHBWU010000098.1, on the reverse strand, counting down.
GCCTTAAGGCCGACAACTCACGTCAGCTTGAGAACCGCTCACTGGCTGTCCTAGCGCCGTATTGCTTTCAATGACTGAGATGGTTTGAGTTTGCGGGTTGTGCTGGAGATTCCAGCGGCTGTGGACCGTGATCAGCGAGCCGTCGCAACGCATATGGATCAACTGTCCCTGCCATGACAACTTTTCCTGCGTTTCTTTTTCGATAGAAGCAAGTGGCGCAGGAAATTTCGTGTCGAACAGGTTATGCGTACATTGCCCGAGTACATCTTCCGACTTCCACCCATACATGCGCTCAGCATCCTCACTCCAATACCGGATCGTCCCGTCCGAATCACGCACGATCATTGCTTCAGGGGTTTGATCGTAAGTCCTTTGGACGGCGATGCGACCCTGCTCAGTCTCGCGAGTTTTGATCACGGTCTTTATGAGCCAATCGTAGTCATGCCTTGATGGCTGGGAGAAGTACTCGCGATACCAGTTCGTCGTGCGCTCAAGGGCCGTGAACAAATCGTGTGAAGGCTTCCAGCCCAGGAGGTGCTTCGCCTTGTCGGAAGAAAGAAGAATTTCAGGGATCTCCGCGGTACCATTCTCATTAATCACAGGATCAACGGTCGCGTCGAGTAGTTGGCAAATCCGCTTCACGATATCTAGAACCTCAATGGGCTGGCCGTAAGAAAAGTTGAACGCTTCTCCATACAGTGCAGGATTCTCAGAAAGTCGCTGAGCCAAGAGCAACTGCGCATCGACGGCATCTTCGATGTAGAGGAAATCGCGCGTGAACCGGCCATTGGATCGCAGAATGGGGGCCTTGCCCTGCAAGAGGTTCTGGACAACGCCGGGAATCAACCGAGTAAAATTAAAGTCGTACCCGCCAAAAAAATTCCCGCAGCGTGTGACGGCCACAGGACATTTGAAAATCTTTCCATAACACTGGGCCGCATAATCTTGTGAAACCTTCGCGACTTCGTAGGGATGCAACGGCTTCAGCGCCATGTCCTCTCGGTAAGGTATTGGCTGGCGCCCGTAGACCTTGTCGGTTGAACTGATCACGGTGATGCAGTCTGGCCGGTTCGTTCGGAGAAAATCCAAAATCTGCCACGTGCTGAGGGCCGAGGATTTGAAGCATTCTAAGGGTTCCTCGAGGACGCGATGGACATCCGCCCCGTAGGCTGCATGAAAGAAGCTGTCGATCGGATATCGCTGAAATATGCGTTCAATCACGCTCGGGTCGTCCACACTGCCCCATTCAACCTGCGTCTGTCGATCCAACGATTCCATGAAAAACTGAGAGTGAGGCTTGTGGGAACGGATCAGGGCGACGACATGGGCACCGCACGTGAGAAGTCGGCGCACCAACCAGCCCCCAAAAAACCCAGTAGCACCCGCCACAAGCACGGTTTTCCTGGACCAGAATGTTGAGGTCGTCTCCATTTCTTTCTCCAATAAGTCAGACAAAAAAACCGTCTCCTGTCAAAAGAGCGAAGAGACGGCGTAGGCGGTCAGCCGTTAGAAGGAACGAGCGGGGGGATCAGTCTGCGAGGGACTCGACAAGTAACGTTGATGATGTCGACCTATCATTGGGGGGAATGCTCAGAGTTATGCTCACGATTCACCCTAGCATAACCAGAGCAGTCAAAGTAACCTAGGGTTAACCCGTGTCACTTAATACGTAACAACGATGGAGAAGGGGCCTTATCTTCAAGCACTTACAATGTGGGGGGGCCGGGGGTAGCCGGTTCGGCCTACTGTTTGGCATTGTATTGCTCAATGGGGTCGTGTTAAGAAGCTGGGACTCCGAGAAGTGCCTTACCTTAGCCAAAGAATCCTGCTAGGATTATACCCCTGGAAGATATACTTGAGGAGATCACTTCACGAGGGGTGGTCGCGACGGAGCGAGGCAGTCCATTGAGGAGAATGCTTAACGGGAGGGGGTCGATATGACCGGGCACGTAGCCATCCATCATCGGACGAGAAGTTTTTCTGAACGTTGGATTGCGTATTGCGAGACACATGCGATTCCGTACAAGGTGGTGAACTGCCTCGATTCGAACATTATCGAACAACTGACCTCTTGTGACTGTTTGCTCTGGCATTGGAGTCATCAAGATCCACGTGAGCAATTAGTGGCCCGCCATGTCATCATGGCAGCGGAAGCGAGGGGCATCAAAGTTTTCCCAAGTAGCTCTACCTGCTGGTATTACGACGATAAAATAGCGCAGAAGTATCTGCTCGAAGCGATCGATGCACCGTTCGTTCCCACTTACGTGTCTTATGATCTTCACGAAACCCTACGCTGGATCGATCAAGCGTCGTATCCAAAAGTCTTTAAATTACGTCGAGGAGCCAGCTCCAGCAACGTCAAGCTGGTTCGTAGTGCCGGCGAAGCTCGCGCTTTGGCACAGCGCGCTTTTTCGGCCGGATTCTCGCCGATCCCTCACTATGGGAATGATGTTGTAACGCGCTATCGGGCGGCACGGCGGAAAGGCGACTTGTTAAATGCAGTTAAGCGGTTTCCCCAGGCCTTGGCAACGATTCGAGACAAGAAAAAAATGATGGGGTACGAGAAGGGGTATGTCTTTTTCCAAGACTTCATTCCCGGCAACCGTTTCGATACACGCGTGACGGTCATCGGCGACCGGGCATTCGCCTTTACACGAAACGTTCGTCCCGGCGATTTTCGGGCTTCCGGTAGCGGCGACGTCGTATTCGATGGTGGGAGAATCAATCAGAAGTGCTTGGAAATCGCGTTTGCTGTCGCGCGAAAGATCGGATCGCAAAGTATGGCCTTTGACTTCGTAACCGGACAAGATCAGCACCCTCTTATTGTTGAAGTCAGCTATTGTTATTGCATGTTAGTCTATTCCTGCTCCGGATATTGGGATGCCAAGCTGAATTGGCACGAAGGGCACTTCTGGCCTCAAGATGCGGTTCTTATCGATCTGTTGAACGGGGTGTGCGGATCCGAACGGTACCGCGTCTGCCCGGACACTGTGTCACTGGTCACCTTAGCGGAGAACGCAACTGTCGCAACTGTTTAGTTTGCCATGCCAATTGATAGTTCCACATGTTTTCCGATGGGCGCAACATTACCTCGATCCCGCCGGCGAACGTAAATTTGAATGCATTGGACAACAGAGAGCGAAGACGCTTCTTAAGGGCTCTCGCTTCAGTCGCTAACCTCTCCCGTGTCTCGTCACCACGTGCAGCATGATCGCGGTGGGCAGTGGTGCCCACAATGCGGCAGCCGAGAGTTTCTTTGGCCTGCTCAAACGTGAGCGGGTGACTCGGCGGCACTACTGGACAAGCGCGCAGGCGCGAGCGGATATCTTTGACTACATCGAACGCTGGTCCAATCTTCGGCAACGGCGGCAACTGGCGTTTCAAGACCAGAGGGAGAAACTCTTAACTCACCAGTCCGTGGAAACGGGGGTAGAACCCTCTGCCCCAAATCTTAACTGGGACACAACACCGTTTGATTAAAGGGGCCTTCAAAGCCGCTTCTAAGGGGCTGTAGGAATCACGAACTTTCCTTTTACGATTTGCGCCATACAGCTGACGCATTGGAACCGGCTCCCCAATCGGCCACAATTATGGCTGCAAGTGCTTGACAGTATGTTAAAATCCGCCCTCTCGCCGGAGTGGCGGAATAGGCAGACGCAAGGGACTTAAAATCCCTCGGGCTCACAAGGCCCGTACCGGTTCGATCCCGGTCTCCGGCACCAGTCACATGAGAGTCGGGTATTTGTCGCAAACGAACCTATAGAGGGATGCATGAATACAAAAGGAATCGTGATGGCGGTTGCCGGGGTGACTCTCTTTCTTGGTGCCATTGGCATTGGGGCGTGGGTGATGACGGCGCCTTTGGAAGCGGGAGAAGCAGAAACGAAACGGTGTAATGAATATGTGGTTGAGTTGGATCAGGTGAATAAGTACAAGTGGTTTTGGACGCCCTATCATCAGCGCATGGCGTTCAACACCTGCATCACCAAGAAAATAGGCCAGTAGAAATAGTCGGTACCCCTCTCTTTCTCAGACTCAGTGGTTGATCATTTCTTTCTGCAAGGGTGGCGCATGTCTTCCGCTCGTGCCGTATCTTCTACAATTCTCATTGCGTTCACGCTTCTCCAGCTGTGGAGTGCGGCGCCTATCTTTGCCGAGTGGCTGTTGGTTGATGGTAATGACAAGGCAAACGTCTATGTCGATACTGAGACCATCAGTCGGAAAGGCGACACGGTAAGAGTCTGGGTCTTAGACGATCTGAAAACCGTCCACAACAGAGGTTTCAGCAAATACTTGTCTGTACGAGCTCAGGAAGAACATGACTGTGTCAAAGAACGCTTTCGACTCCTGGAGTTGGAAAATACCTCCGGGAATATGGGAGCAGGTGACGTGATGTACAAGAAATCAGGCCAGTCAGATTGGACGCCCATTCCGCGAGGAACGTTGGCCCAATCGGTTGCGAAATTCGTGTGCGGGAAGAAGAGATGAACGGTCTCCTGGTAGACTATCTATATGTCCCTGATATGCTGTCGGAAATAAACAGATAAACGTTGACTTGTCCCGCCCCGGGTATGCCTTTCATAGGAGGTTCACATGTTCGGCCCAATTACGCTGCCGTTTGGAGCCAAGATGTTGTTCAATACCGTGAAGCTGAGACCCGGCGTCAATTTCGAGGACGTCGAGTTGGCCGTCGGAGAAATGTGCATGGTGGTCAAGGAAACCTACGGCGGTGAGAAAGGGGGCTTCCTGGCCGGACAAGTCTTCAAGTTCTCCGGCTTCGTGTCTGATGAGGGCTCGCTGATCGACAATAAGACCACCGACGAACATTACGCCATCGTGACCTACTGGCGGTCTTTTGAGGCGCATGAGAAGTCTCATGCCGACGAAGTATTTACCAGCAAATTTTCATCCTTGGTGAACATGTGCTCGGAGACCAAGGAACTCGGCTATGACATGCTGTGGCAAGGCGCGCCCGCTGATTAAGAGTCAGTGGGTAGCTATAGTGGGTAGCTATTATGTGAAGTTACCTTGAGTTTGAAGACGGGTAGCGTTGATCTAGGATTTCTGCCCACCCAGCTCTAACATCCTTCCCGGGTCACTTCTTAAAGACCAGCCTCGGCTCCGTCATGCTGCCCATCGAGACCGCCACCAGCTCCCAGCCGCTTGCTCCAAACTCGTTCAGCTTCGTTTGCATGTTCTGGGTGTCAGGCAGCACCTCGACGATCATGTACTGAAACCGTTTCGGCTCCTGGGCCTTCACAGTGAACGGTTGGCCAAGGAAAAGCAAAAGCCCGAGGGCTCCAAGACTGACGATTGCTATAGTCCACGCGACTGAAATGCGTATGGTCAGCATATATCACCTCGCATTGGTTTAGTTCGGAGAGTGTGCCAATTAATGCCGGTGCACAATTCGCTTTAGGAGGAATGGGTAAGCGCAGCTGCTTATCGACATTCTCTATCTTTGTTTGTAACGGTCGTTTGACTTTGTTGCAAGTGTCAGTGGGGAGAGTGGGGTTGGAGATGTCGGCAAGCTTTATTTTGCTCTCTCAAAATCAGCAAGAATTTCAGTCTCACTGAGACCCTTATCTTTCATGGCGACCTTGAGCTTAGCCGTCAACTTTGAGAATGTGAGATTCTTACTTTTTTGACGTGCGCCTTTAGCTAATGGCGGCATGAATCAATCTCCTGAGCAGATCGTGCCCTATGAGGTGCGGGCTTTAACCAGGGCCGGCGAGTGGGCTTCAATCTTCCTCATGGCCTCCCGGTCGTAGACCTTCTCTCCGCAAGAGGGGCATTCATAGAACTCAAGTCTCGGCACCGAGTAGGTTTGGCCACGAGCTGTGCCAGTCCATTTCCGTCGGATCTTCTTAATTTTGTCGCTTCCACAAGTAGGACATTTGGTGATGGTGAGCATGATGTAGGCCTTTCAAATGGCCTTCTTGGATGAGATGAGGAAGTAGTAGGTTTCTACTTCAGCTTCGGATACCAGTTTACCCTTCGTGTAAATTAGAAGTCCACTCAGGTTCGTACTTTGAATCACATAGAGGCGCTCCCCAGACTGTTTTCGACGGGCGCTAGTCGAACGAACGACTTTGGACACTGCTACGGAATTGAGGATCGACTCAGCCACATCGAGTTCCGTGAGTCCGTCCGCTTCCATCTCAATCCGTGCCTTCTCGCTAAAGGCGTAATTACCAGCGAGGACCGCTCGCTTGATGCGGACGAGGATGTCGTTCATGGATGCGCAGTCCGCCAATTCTTGCCGACGCCCAAATCGACTTGGAGCGGCACCGATAGGCCCAACTGTTTGCCGACACCTTCCATCTCGCTCTTCACCAGCCGTTTCGCTTCCTCCAGATCATGGTCCGGTACTTCGAAGATGAGTTCGTCGTGGACTTGGAGGATCATCTTCACATGCGGCAGTTCTTCATGCAGTTTCTTGTGGACGTTGATCATAGCGACCTTGATCAAGTCAGCCGCTGTACCTTGGATGGGGCTGTTGACTGCCATGCGTTCGCCGATGCCACGTTGTACCGGGTCGCCACTCTGTAGTTCAGGGATCGGGCGGCGGCGACCAAGGATCGTGGTGGTGTAGCCCTTCTCTCGTCCTTCGGCGATGTTTCGATCCATCAGGGCTCGAACCGCCGCGAATCGTTCGAAGAAGGTATCGATATATTTCTTAGCCTCGGGCTGGGGCACGCCGAGATTCTGCGAGAGACCAAACGGACTGATGCCATAGACAATGCCGAAGACGACGGTCTTGGCCGCGCGGCGCATGTCTCTTGTAATCTGACTCGACGGCAGGTCGAAGATTTCCATGGCCGTAGCCATATGGATGTCCTCGCCTTTGGAAAAGACGGACAGCAGACGCGGGTCTTGCGAGAGATGAGCGAGGATGCGTGGCTCGATCTGGCTGTAGTCGGCACAGAGGAGTTCGTGGCCTTTGGGGACGATGAAGGCTTCGCGGATCCGGAGGCCATAGTCGCCTTTCACGGGGATGTTTTGGAGATTCGGATCGGTGGACGAGAGCCGGCCGGTGGCGGCAACGGTCTGGTTCAACGAGGTGTGGAGTCGCTTCGTCTCCGGTCTAACCAGCTCAGGAAGGGCATCCACATAGGTCGACTTGAGTTTGCTGAGGCTGCGGTAATTGAGAATCTGGGCAGGCAACTCATGCTGTGAAGCCAATTGCGTCAGCGTGTCTTCATCGGTGGAGTAACCGGTTTTGGTTTTGCGCAGGGGCTTCAAGCCGAGCTTCTCAAACAGGACCGTTGCGAGTTGTTTCGGCGAATTGATGTTGAACTCGCCGCCGGCCAGTCTCGCAATCATTTCCATCATGCGGCCGAGCTCCCGCTCGAGCTCTTTACTCAATTCGTGCAACCCATCGACATCCAGCAAAAACCCATTCCGCTCGATGTCGGCCAGGACTGGGACGAGCGGCATCTCGACTTCGGTAAAGAGGTTCACGCTGCCCTGCTCCGTCAATTGTTCCCTCAGAATCGGCCCGAGCTTAGCCAGGGCGGCGGCGGATTCCACGGCCTCTTCGCGTGAACCGCTGTCGACTTCAAAGAGCGACTGCGGCCGGGTCTTTTCCTGCTCGCCTAACCCGAGGCGTTCGCCTAATCGCTCCAACGTGATTGTGTTGAGACTATGGTCACGTCGGTTGGGGTTGAGCAGATAGTCCGCGATCATCGTGTCCAGGTAGGGCGGCGCCAAGGTGACGCCGATGCGATGAAAAGCCAGCAGAGTGGCTTTAAGGTCATGCACAACCTTGGGTCTATGGGTATCGTGCAGAACCGGCAGGATCGGCCGCATGAACGAATGGACGTCGATCGGGAAGAAGGCCGTCTGCGCACCGGCAGAGAGAGCCAGGCCGACGACATCGGCGGGGACGCCTGGGTGGCCGGCCAACAGACAGTGCATGCCGAGGGGTGTGTCCTTCGATAAACTGCCGACAAAGCGCTGAGCGGCCGCTTCGTCTTCGATGATGGTGCTCTCATGGGGCTTCGTTTCCGACTGCTTCGACGATGGCTGAAGGCTTTTGAGGAGAGAGGTAAATTCCAGTTCGCGCAGCAGATCGGCCAGTTGTCCGTCATGCGGAGGCTTGATCCGGTAGGATTCAGGATGGAACTCTACCGGACTCTGGGTCTCGATGGTCGCCAACTTCCGGCTGAGCCGCGCACTCTCTGCCTGTTCGGTGAGGAGAGTCTTGACTCGGGCAGGTGTGACCTCGCCGAGGCGACGGAGCAATTCCTCGATCGTTCCGAACTGCGCAATCAGTTTCATCGCGGTTTTCTCGCCGATCCCTTTCACGCCGGGAATGTTATCGCTGGTATCTCCCATCAAGCCCATGACTTCGACGACGCGCGCCGGCTCCACCCCGAACCGCTCGCGGCATTCGGCTTCGCCGGACCATTTGCTTTTCACGGGATCGTAGATGCGGACATGCGGTGTCAGCAGCTGCAACATGTCTTTGTCTCCCGTGACGATCACGATGTCGTAGCCGGCCGGCTCCGCCTGTCGTGCCAATGTACCGATCAAATCGTCCGCTTCGTATCCGGCCTGCTTGACGGCAGGAATGTTCAGCGCCTCCACCACACGATGAATGTAGGGAATCTGCGCTTTCATCCCGTCCGGCATC
>JAHBWU010000097.1 GCA_019636835.1 Nitrospira sp. | reverse complement strand
CTGCGAGCGCAAGAAGAACGATTGCGCGCAGAGACGACCAAAAAACAATAGAGACGTCTCGCTCAAAGGCCGAGGCCAGACAAGCCGGCTGTACAGTCAAACATATGGCGGGACAGTAAGAAAGGACGATGCTCATGGGATATGTCGATGGATACATTCTGCCCGTTCCAAAGAAAAACCTGAAAGCGTATCGACGCCTCGCGCAGCAAGCGGCGAAGATCTGGCGCGAGCACGGCGCTCTCGACTACAAAGAGTGCGCCGGCGACGATCTCACAACGAAGATGGGCGTACCGTTTACAAAGCACGCCAAGACCAAAGCCGGCGAGACGGTGATCTTCGCGTACATCCTGTTCAAGTCGCGCGCCCGCCGCGACCGCGTCAACGCCAAGGTGATGAAAGACCCGCGTATTCATGACATGTGCGATCCGAAAGACATGCCCTTCGATTGCACACGGATGGTCTATGGCGGATTTAAAGTGCTGGTCAGTCTACCGTAGGGCCAAGAAGATGATGAGGCGCATGCTCAGATAGCGTGGCAGCGTGTGTGAATTTGGAGGTGTGACATGGCTGAAATTATTCATCGCGTGGGAATCAAGGCGAGTCCTGACAAGGTGTTTAGAGCGCTCTCGACGATCGAGGGGCTTGCCGGGTGGTGGACCGAGAATACGACGGGTGTTTCTGACGTCGGCAAGACCATGACGTTTCAATTTCGCGATCCCAAAGGTGCGATCATCGGTGAATTTGAAATGGAAGTGTTGAAGCAAGAGCCATTCAAGAAGGTCCAATGGACGTGTAACAGTGGGCCGGTGGAATGGGTCGGAACAGAAATCACCTTTGATTTGAAAGAAGAGAATGAGTTTACGATTGTGTTGTTCGGGCATCGCAACTGGAAGGACTCCTATGAGTTTACCGCCCACTGCAGTACGAAGTGGGCCGTGTTTTTGATGAGTCTCAAGGAACTCGTAGAATCCGGTAAGGGCAGACCTGCCCCCAGAGATATCAAAATCGATAATTGGAATTGATCCGAATAAGAATCGACAACTATGAAAGGAAACACCAATGATCAGTAAAATCTTCGTCAATCTTCCCGTCAAGGACCTCGACAAGTCGATGGCGTTCTTCAAGGCGATCGGATTCTCGTTCAATCCGCAGTTTACGGACAAGACCGCGGCCTGCATGGTCATGAGCGACGACATCTACGCCATGCTGCTGACTCACGGCAAGGTGAAGGAGTTTACGAAAAAACCGATCGCAGATGCCCATAAAACGACTGAACTGCTGACAGCTCTTGCCGTTGAGAGCAAGGCAAAGGTGAACGAGCTTGCGGACAAGGCCATCAAGGCAGGCGGGAAAGAGGCCTACGATCCGAAAGACTACGGCTTCATGTTCACTCGGAGCTTCGAAGATCCGGACGGCCATATCTGGGAACTGTTCTGGATGGACGAGACGCAGGCGCAGAAAGGATAGAGGAGGGCAACAGAAAACTTCGTAGAAGCGGACAGAACGAGGAAGTAGCCCTAACAGTTGGGATTTCATCCGACAGACAGTGTCAGAACATGCACGCGACGCAAGGCTGAAGTTACAGCAGACAACAGAACCGCTGTATGCAACGCCCTGCGTAAAAGAAAGGATGACGACATGGCCAAGGATACGATTGCCAAGAACACGATTTGCCTGTGGTACGACAAGGACGCGGAAGCTGCCGCGCGTTTCTACGCGGCGACCTTTCCCGACAGCACCGTGGGCGCGATCTACCGCGCTCCGAGCGATAACCCCTCCACCAAGGCGGGCGACGTCATAATGGTGGACTTCACCGTCGCCGGTGTTCCCTGTCTCGGGCTCAACGGCGGTCCCGCCTTCAAGCACAACGAAGCCTTCTCATTCCAGATCGCGACCGACGACCAGGCGGAGACCGACCGCTACTGGAACGCCATTGTCGGCAATGGCGGTCAGGAGAGTGAGTGTGGCTGGTGCAAGGACAAGTGGGGCGTCTCCTGGCAGATCACACCGCGCGTGCTGATGGAGGCGATGGCGGCCGGCGGCGATGAGGCCAAGCGCGCGTTCGATGCGATGATGACCATGATCAAGATTGACGTGGCGGCGATTGAGGCCGCGCGGCGAGGCTGACGGTAGATTCCGCCTTAATGACTGCGCGATCTTCGGATAACAACTTGTTGAGGGGTGAGAAGAAGCTTTCGGCGTTCCTTCTCCTCGATGAAGGCATTGGCCGAACATGACACCTGATGTCAGATCAAGTCACGATTTACACACATTAGCCAACCACAAGGAGGACCCTATGCGTTTCCTATCTTTTACCGTTGCCACATTGTGCGTCACGTTGATGGTTTCGCCGGTTTTGGCCAAGGAAAAGAAGCACGAGAAGCCCATGGATGAGAAAGCCATGATGGAGCTCTGGAAGCAGGCCGCGACGCCCGGCGAACCGCACAAGCTATTCGCCAGCCTTGCCGGCAGTTGGACGACGCAAACCAAGGAATGGATGGAGCCGGGCAAGCCGCCGATGGAATCCACGGGCACTGCAGACATGAAGATGCTGCTCGATGGACGATTTCTCTATCAGGAATACACCGGCCAGATGATGGGTCAGCCTTTCTCGGGCGTCGGCATCGACGCCTACGACAACATGACCAAGAAATATACGACGGCCTGGATGGACTCCATGGGCACCGGCATCTTCATCATGGAAGGTAAGGCCAGTGCCGACGGCAAGACCATTACATTGAAAGGATCTCATCCAGAGCCGGGCGGAGGTCGGATGTCGCATCGCGCGGTCTGGAGCATTCGGGATGCCGACAACCAGACCTTCGAAATGTACGGCAGTCACGGGCACGGCAAGGAAATGAAGATGTTGGAGATTGTCTACACCAGGCAACAGTAACTGGGAAGTTTAGAGCAAATCATGAACGGCGTATGCCGCCAGAATGAAGGAGTAGCCCTGTGCCATTCGCTCATATCGTGAATTCTGCAGCGCCCTTCACACCGCTGTCGATTTTCTTTCGGTCGGACGACTAGCTTACGAGAAGCTGTGGACTGACCATCGAAAACCGGTCATCGAAAGAAAGGAGCTATGCAATGAACCGTGTTCGAGTACTGGTCGGCACCCGCAAGGGTGCATTCATTCTCACATCGGACGGCGCTCGCAAGCGATGGGATGTACAAGGGCCGCACTTCGGAGGATGGGAGCTGTACCACCTCAAGGGCTCACCGGCGGATCCGAATCGACTGTATGCCTCGCAAACCAGTAGTTGGTTCGGGCAAGTCATTCAACGCTCGGACGACGGCGGGAAGACCTGGGATGCACCCGGGAGCAAACCCGAAGATCTCATGGGGCCCGACGGCACGCCGAAGGGTGAGAGCAATATGTTCTTGTACGACACTTCCCCGGAAACAGGGAAATCGCTCACGACGCACCAGCATTACGACGGCTCGCAGCGCCCGTGGGAATTCAAACGGGTCTGGCATCTCGAACCGTCCTTGACCGATCCCGATACGGTATACGCCGGAGTCGAGGACGCGGCCTTATTCCGTTCGATCGACGGCGGGCGGACATGGCACGAGCTTGCCGGGCTACGCGATGTGAAGGGAAACTTGTGGCAGCCGGGCGCCGGTGGAATGTGCTTGCATACGGTTATTTTGGACCGAGCAAATCCTCAGCGCATCTATATTGCCATCTCGGCGGCCGGCTCGTTCCGGACCGATGATGGCGGCAAGACATGGCGGGCGATCAACCGCGGCTTGAAATCGCAGTATGAGCTACCCGACGCGGATGCAGATGTCGGCCATTGCGTGCACAATATCGCCATGCATCCATCACGCCCGAACGTACTGTTCATGCAGAAGCACTGGGATGTGTTGCGGAGCGACGATGCCGGCGAGTCTTGGCACGAGATCAGCGGAAACTTGCCGAGCGATTTCGGATTTCCGATCGCTGTGCATGCCCACGAGCCGAATACGGTCTACGTGGTCCCAATCAAGAGCGACTCCGAGCACTACCCGCCTGATGGGAAATTACGTGTGTACCGTAGTCGCACCGGGGGCAACGAGTGGGAGGCGCTGACGAAGGGCCTGCCGCAAGAGAATTGCTACGTTAATATTCTGCGGGATGCGATGACGACCGATCAGCTCGATCCCTGCGGCATTTATTTCGGAACGACCGGAGGACAGGTCTATGGATCGGCCAACGGTGGGGATAGTTGGGAACCGATTGTAAGAGATCTGCCGGCGGTGTTGTCGGTGGAAGTGCAAACACTCCAATGATACGTGAAGCGCACCTCGTGAAGCGTATTTCGTAGGGAGAGCGCGGTCGTTTAAAACGAAATACGAACGACGCTTCACGAACGACGGAGCAGAGATGGTTCATGTGATTCTGCCGCAACATTTGCGAACCCTGGCGCGCGTCAACGGTGAAGTGACCCTTGAGGTCAAAAGTCCGGTGACGCAACGTGCCGTCCTCGACGCACTTGAAGCCCGCTATCCGATGTTACGGGGGACAGTTCGCGATCACGTCTCACACAAGCGCCGAGCGTTCGTGCGCTTTTTCGCGTGCGAGCAGGACCTCTCTCATGAGTCGCCGGATACTCCCCTACCCGACGCCGTCGTCACGGGAAGCGAGCCGTTCCTGATTGTGGGAGCCATGGCAGGAGGATAATTACCTCAACATAGAAACCTCTGGGGAGATCGTTACGGCGTGCCGGAAGACCCTTTGGGGCACCATTGGTCGATCGCTACGCACGTTCGAGACGTCAACCCGGAAGAATTGAAGGAGGCGGCACGAAAGGCCTGCGGCTGACAATTCGACTTTCAGGTTTGAGAACGATATGCAATCGAACAGTCCACCGGCCCCGACGAGGATGCTGCGAGTCATCTGTTCTCCGCAAGGGAATAGCAAGGCCACGGTTCAGCGACGACATCCCATTTCCATTTCTCGCGCTGTATCAAAACAGGACACTCGGGAAATTGCCGGGTGGCACCACGCGCACTCATGTGCTAGCGTGAAAACTAATCCACCAACATAGTCTGGAACCGATCGTCCCTTCTCGCGCATCCACCACGCGATCCTTTTCCAGTCTACAGACAAGCCACTTCTCACGGGAGGTACCTATGAGCGCTCATACATATTTCAAGCACTCTGTGGTTGGTCCACAATTCTCATGCTCTCGGCGGTTGTTGCATCCGCCGGAGACCAGAAGAAAGGAGCATCTGCGATGACGGTCTCAACGGGAAAACAAGTCACGCTAGAGTACACCATGAAGTTGGATGATCAATCTGTCGTGGATTCAAACGTGGGTGGAGATCCGTTGAAAGTGACGCAGGGCAGCCACCAACTCATTCCAGGAGTCGAGAAGGCTATTGAGGGGATGGCAATCGGAGAGAAAAAGAAAGTTACGATTGCTCCGACTGAAGCATACGGCTCCTTTGACCCCAAAGCGTTTCAGGAAGTAGACAAGAACATGGTTCCGACCGATGCTCAGAAGGTAGGAACCCAGCTGGAAGGCAAGACCACTGATGGTCGAACAGTGTTTCCGAGGGTATCCGAAGTGAAAAACCAGACGGTTGTGCTCGATTTTAACCATCCGCTGGCCGGCAAGACGCTCTACTTCGACGTCAAAGTCCTGGACGTCGCGCAAGCGTCGTCGAAGTGATTCGATCCTCTTCGTGCGGGGCGGTGATCGCCCCGCACGAACGCTTAGCGGTTGCCTGCGGAATTCTTATCAGACTGCGCGATCAGTTCAGCAGTCGCTTGTCCATAATGTTGATAGGCGCCCCACGTTGATCCGCTGGTGAGAATGGCGTATCTGGCCTTCGATAAGGAACTGCCCAGATCACTACCGGACAATGCCTCCGTATAAAAGATCTTGGCGAACTCCAAAGCCGCGGCATCATCCACGGGCCAGCCGGTTCCGATGTAATTCTGGACGCCTCGCTCGAAAAACGCCTGAGCCAACCCGGCGAGGCTGCGATTCGACTCCTCCAACGTAAAGGGTTTCCCGGTTCGAATGACTCCGGAGAAGCAGGCATTGGCAAAAATCAGGCGTGGCACCCGTCTCGCGCGGAAAATATCCCTGGCTGAAAGCACATGTTCCTTGCCGAAGATCCAGCCACTCTTGGCGGGATTCCTCTCGTCGAAGTCGCCGTGTCCGGAGTAATGAATCAGGTCGAACTCTTCGCTCAGGATCAGCGCGAGAAGTTCGACCGGGTCGCATTCATCGGCGCCGATGCGTTGCTCCATTGTGATATCCAAGCCCTGCTTCTCCCTCATGCTGTCCAGGATCTGTACGACGGCGCGACCCTCAGCCCGCGCTCCCGGCAATTGCAGGTCGGCCTCTGGAGCTGGATCGGCGATGACCAGCACACGGAGGCGGTTTGGAATGGGCGGAGCAATAAGTCCTGGCGGACCAGATAAGATGGTTCGGAACTGTCGGGTCAATTGTCGCCCAGGACCGTAGAAAATCGTCCTCCCGTGCCGCTCAAATGCCGCCATTTCCCACGGGAACTCCGCGGTTGAACGATCGACCATGAGCGTCAGCGGCGTCATGTCGATCATGTCCTGAAAGTCTTCGGGCATCAGATAGCTGTGCAACAGTTTCCCATATTTCTCCTGCTCCTCCTGGCTTCGCGACCCCTTCAGGAGTTCGGCCGCTCCTTCTGCATACGAAGATTGAATCGTGATCTCCCGGACCGGAATAACCGCCTGTTCCCTGATGGCGGAGAACCTGAATATATCGCGGTCTCGTTCGATCGTAATGCGGCTGCCCTTCATCGTATCCAGGCTCTCCGGCTTCGAGCGCTTCGTGCGACGGGCCTGCTTCGACAGCGTCCTCTGCGGCATCAACTTCAATTCCAGTGAGCTATTGTTATTGTTCGAGATTTTCGTCAAGACGGCCAGAATGTCCTTGAGGCGCCTCTTGTCCAGCTCCACGACACGCAACGTTTCGAGGTTTCCCTGGCCCTTAAGCCGTCTGAGCGCTGACTCCACCCCCTCCAACATGCCCTCAACCGCCTGCTCCATGGATAGATTACCTTCGCCGGAGCCGACAACGACCGTGGAGAATTCGTGCCACCCGAGCGCGGTGACGCCATAGGTGACATTGGCAAACAGAAGATCAAGATCTTCCCGATTGAAGCGCCCATATTCGCCCATACCGGCGAGGATCACGGCGTTTGCTGCAAGGGACTTCTGCGCGTTGGGAATAAGAAACACTTCCCCGAGTCGGCCGCCGATCATGCCGTGCTTAACCGCCTTCGAAATCCAAAAATCGAGCGCCTCGTCCAGCGCACCGACCGCCCGCACCGGCGGTACGCCTCGGTAGTGACCGGCTACCACAACCGGTGTCTTGATATCGCGAATGTCGCCATGGACTACCTCAACGTTCAGCGAAATGGACCTTTGTGTAGGCCTTTTCTTCATCCGTTCCTCATGTGCCTGTGCCTGCACTGAATCGGTCGCTGCCCGCGATGTTGGAGGAGCTTGAGCCATGATCGCCTGCCTGAGTAATTGCTCGGCCCAACGGCGCTCAGCCGCACTGCTTTGATGGTCATCCGTCTCTTCCGCGATGTGATGAATCTGTTTGGCATCCTGACCGTCACGGACGGCGCGAACCCGCGTCGATGTCAGCGAGCGGACCGCGCGTGCGGCGACCGGCTCCGTCGCCAGCACGCCGGTCTTGCCGGTTCGCAAGATCTCATCCATGGCTTCGAGAACCTGTTCATTCTTCTGGAGATCACCGTGGATCTCATCGACATAGTATGTCGGCACACCTGGCAAGAGTCCGAGTGCATGGGTCACCCGTCCATCACCTTTCAAGGTCACGTCGAATTCAAACATGCCTGGAGCATCGATGGTCACCCCGTTCAGGGTTTCCTGATTACAGCCGGCAATGTAGGTCATCCGCTCCGGATCGGTCGTGGTCGGCACATCAAGGTCCGCATGGAACTTCCGCGCTCGATCGAGGTGGGCTGCCACGATAGGATAACGGCCCCAGGCGCTGGAGTTATAGAGACCTTGTTCCGAGTCTACAAGTTTGGCAGGCGATGGGAGCAATTGGTAACTCCCCACGAATCCATTCAAGACTTCGAGCACCTCATCCAAGTTGTTGTGTAGATCCGCCGCCGCCAACAATTTCACGAGTCTATCTTTGCCCACCATTGCTTGCGCAATGGCATAGGAACCATAGTTCGGCGTGCCGAGCATAATGAGCCGCCCGCCCTGCGCCTTCTTCGGCTCCGACATGGCCTTCCACACTTTGGGATATAGCCGAATAAAATTCCGAGACACGAGGCCTCCCATGGAATGGGCGACCAGGTGAACCGGTTGGTCTTTGAACTTGGCTTGCACAAGGTCTTTCAAACCTTCTGCAGCCCGATCCAGATCTTTCCGCCAGTCATAGGCAAAGGGTTCAACATTCCAGGATGCCTTCAACCAGAGAATCGTCTCTGCGTAACTGTCCTTGTCGAGTCCGCTAGAGCGCACCAGCAACTTTGAATCGGCTTCCTGTGCACCGTCTTTGGCGAGTTCCAGCTTTTCAATCCCGCCTCTGATGAGCTCCCAGAAACTGATCCAGACGAGATCATCATCGCCGTCCTCAGTCACGGTCAATTCAGAGCCCATGATACCGGGGATAAAGATGATATTCCCTCGCAGTGGCGCCCGCTTTTGACGGGCTGATCGAACCCGTTTTGCCAGCTGTTGGAGCCGCTCGAGCTTCTCAGGACCGAAGCGATCTCGTAATGCCTGATCAGACAGGGCTCGTGATTTTCCTTCGCGGGCAGAACGGGAAAGTTGAGCCTCAAACTCATCCCAATTCATCTCACGAACACGACGGTCCTGATCGCTCCGCATAATTCCTCGCTGTTTCATGTTCATAGCAAACAACGCTCACGCGAACTTGGCAAAATGTTCGCGCTGCACCCGCTTCGCGACCGCTTTTCCGACCTGCTGTAACTCATCGACATACTCGGTGGAATCCAGTCGCTGCACATGCTGCGGCTCGATACCCGACAAACCTAGATTCCTCAGGCCTTCTTGGCTCAGCTCGGCATTGTACCGAACGTAGGTGAACAATTTGTTCGACCCCAACGGTCCCTTCGCGATCTTCAAGTCACCCACCTCACGGTCGAGTACATCTCCGGCCAGACACCGACCGAACACGCGGCAAAGGAGATCCTGCTCATTCAGGGCCGCACTCATTAACGCCGAAGGAATGGAGGCTGCGTTGTACAAGATATTCATATCGCCCGGGGCGAGATTGTCGTTCGCTCGCGAGTTAACGCCGGTGCCGATGGAGACCAGCAGCAATCGGTCCTCTCCTGTCATCCACTTCATTTGGTAGGGCTCCACCGTCGCCATGAGAAAGGCCTGAAACGCGGGGTTGTTGTACATCGTGATGCCGCCATCGACAAAGATGAATTCCCGTTTCCCTACCCGCACCACTTCCGGGGGGAAAAACACAGGGGCCGCCGTACTCGCACGAATCAATTGCCACAATGGAATATCCAGATTGCAGTTCTCGCGCGGCGAGCCGTCATCGCG
>JAHBWU010000096.1 GCA_019636835.1 Nitrospira sp. | reverse complement strand
GCCCGGCTCGACATACTTCCCCGGCAAGGCGTCACGTTTCATCACGATGCCGGAGGAAGGAGCATAGATCGTCAGCACCGGTTCGGCTTTACCGCGACGCTCCAAAGCCGCGATTTGTGCATCGGTGACATCCCAGAGCCGCAAGCGCTCCCGCGCGCTCGCCACGAGTGCGCCGGCGCCGGCTTTCGCGTCGTCGAGCGGGCTTTCTACTAATTGGGCCTGTGTTTTCAGGGCGAGGAGATATTCGTCTTCCGTGGCCAAGAGATCTGGCGAGTAGATCGTGAAGAGTGGTTCACCTTTACGTACCGGTCGCCCGATCGAATCGACAAAGACCTTTCGAACCCAGCCAGAGGTTTTCAGCGTCACTTGCGTGAACCCCCGTTCGTCGTAACCGACCGTGCCGACCGTCCGGATCTCTTCCTCCAGCGTTGCGTGGGTTGCCGGGGCACTGCGGACGCCGATCAACTGTCGCGCCACAGCCGGAACAGCCACAGCGCCGGATGGAGCGCTGGACATGCCTGACATCGGTTCCGTGTCTCTCGTGGGCTTTGCGCCTTCCATTGACATCCCCTTCATGGACATATCTTCCATCCCATGACCCTTCATCTCTCCACTTCCCTTCATCCCCGACATATCGCTCATCATCCGATGCGCGGCGAAGAATCCGGCGATGGCTCCGACGAGCAGACCGGCTGCTGCGACACCGACAACAAGACCTTTTCTGCGCATGTCCTGACTCATGGTCTTTCCTCCCTTCTTAGCTGCTCCTATCCAGATCAGTTCCGATCACCTGTTCGAGTTCCGCGAGACGGTGCTCCCGCTCGACCAGCGCTCGGTAGTACTCATGTTGAAATCCGCGCCAGGCCCGCTGCGTATCAATCAGATCCAAAAACCCTCCCTTCCCCACACGATATCCTGCCCCCGCTGCTTCAAGGTTCTGTACGGCCTGAGGCAGGATCGTGGTGTGGTACAGCCTGGCCACCTGTTGACTCGCCCGGACCTTCGCCAACAGATCGTTGACCTGAAAACGAGTCAGGTTTTCCAGCGTGTGCCGTTGTGCGCGCGCAGCTGCAACGGATGCCGCGGCTTCTTGCACACCTGCGTCATACTTCGGTTTGGTCCAGAAGCTGAACGGGATGGTCATCGCCACGTAGGCGCCAAAGCCGTCATTGGCCTGAAAGTTTTGGAAACGCTGAAACATCACGTTGAAGTCCGGATAGTACTGACGCTGGGCGAGCGCGCGCGACTGCTCACTGTGTTGGACCGCCAGTTCGGCGGCTTTCAACTCCGGTCTGGCGTTCAAGGCGAGACCGTGCAGCTCGTCGATGGTGGTCTCGATCGGCATGAGAGACGGCTCCTGAGGAATGCCCAGAGGTGAGAGGGGGTCTCGGTCCAGAAGCGTATTCAGCAGCGCTGCGGCAGTCTCGCGACGCTGTTCCAGAACGGGAAGTTGCTGGTGCAACACAGACAGCTCGACCTGGGCTTTGAGCACATCAGCCTGCGATCCCTTTCCCGCACGAAACTTCGCGTTGGCAATCTCGACAAATTGTCTGAGCAATTCGACCTGTGCATGATGAATCTGGATCGCTTTGTGCGCAAAAAACAGGTCGTAGTAGGCCTGTTTGAGGCGAGCAACCAACTCCCGTTCCTTCGCGCGCAGCGCCTGTTCGGTTATCTCAGCTGACCGACTCGCTATGTCGCCCTTCAAGGCCAGTTTGCCGGGGAACGGGAAATTCTGTGAGAGGCCGAAGATGCTGTTGTCCGCCCGCGTGACGTTGAAGGTCTGCGGGAAATTCCACAAGTGCACGGACAGGGTGGGGTCGTCCAATGATCGGGCCTGGGCAATCCGATTCGTGGCAGCTTCCCATTGCTTGCGCGCCGCCACAAGTTCTGGATTTCTGGCCAAGGCTTCTGGGATCAGATCCGGTAACACCAAGGGCTGTTGTGCCGTCTGCTCGACTGCATGGGCGACATGGCGTGCGCCTGTGGCGAAGATCGTGCTCAGGACTGTTATGACCGACAACAAAAGCCGAATTGAACGAGTCATGGGATGGTCCTACCCAAGAGCTTTCCTGCCCACGTCTGTCACGGATCTCAGAGTCTCGTCCCGCTACAGAAAAAACGACGGGATGAGCTCAGGCTCAGCGCCGGGCAGATACCGCGATAATGAAACGGTAGAAGAAAGAACCGGGGAGATCAGATACGAAGCACGGTGCTGGCGAGAGACTGATGTGGAGGAGAACTCGATTCGAGAGATTGATAGGGGTGGAAGATGCGTTGGAGTTGACGGCCCACAGTTGGAAGCGCCGGCAGAATATGGTCCGCCGACCAATGATGGTCCATGTGCCACAAAGACAACTGCGGGGAGGACTCTACCCCCAGAGTTTTGAAGGCATCACACAATTGCCGAGCCGATTGCTCATCAGGGGTTGAGCAGCCGTTCGCCATCGAGGCATCGGTGGTCTCTGACAGCGGCAGGACACAGGCGTAGGCGTTGAAACTGAACGCCAGCAGGAACACCACGATGGTCACGGCGAGAAAGGATCGGGAGTGATACGAACTTACTCGCATGGGGTGAGTCTATCCTTCCGCCAACTTAACCGTCAACCATATTTCTAATACAATATCACTTGATCGGCGGACGTGAACACGTCCACCGTTTAGCCAGAGGAATCAGGGTGATTGAAACAGTGCCTCGCATCGGCTCAACTGTTTGGAGCAGCATTACAGCCCAATCTCGGCGCCCGGCTTTAAGGAAAGGAGCTCAAAATGTTCACCATAGGTGTTCTATGCCACCGACTTGACGGCTCCTCAGTTTTTCGACCTTCCAGTAGCGTACTCTTCATCACCACACCTGACCTTTCTAGGACTAGTACGCCATGTAATAATCTGCTGATGTGCGCAAGCTGATCAGCTCTGACATGGTCACAGGGTTGAACCACTTGACCGAGATCTTCTCGAGGGGGGCGTCGAGGGAGCCCAGGCCAGCCGTGACCAGCATCTCCTGGTTGATGAAGAACGTTGCCCCCTTGCTCCGCAACATCTCCAGATACTCACCGTAGACCTGAGGGACTTTCTCAAGCGGGAAGTTTAACTGCTTCGCCAGAACTTCGCGCATCCGCTCAGGAAGCTTGTAATCCTGGATGCTGTCTTTGCCGAACCAGCCAATCTTGTAAGTGTTCACGCCATCAGCGTCGACTACGACATTCACTTTCAGGCCCTGTTCCAGGGCTGCCCAGATGGCATTGTAGGCGACACAAATCTGCGCATCGTCATGCTTTAAACTGGTCTTGAGATGAATGAGCATGACTTTTTGCCCAGTTTCAGCCAACGTAGCGGTGGCCCAGGTAGACGCTAAAATACCGCCGAGAAGAACGCCTAAGATGATGATCTTTCTCTTCATCGCAAAGCTCCTTGATGGCAGATACCCTGTTTGTAAGTCTAAACTTTCTGGGTTCCCTTACATTTTTATCAGGTCGCGCAGCATGAAAGTTTGCTGACATCTTTCTTGAAGGTCAGCGCGGCCAGTTTCAGGCCTTCGACCATTGTCAGATAGGGATGAAATGTGTCGGCGAGATCCTGCACGCTCAGCCCGAACCGAATGGCCAGCGTCGCCTCCTGGATCACCTCTCCGGCCTCCGCTGCGAACACGTGCGCGCCAAGCAACCGGCCGGTGTCTTCTTCGGCCACCAGTTTGATCAGGCCTTTGCTGTTCCGAGATGCCAAGGCACGCGGGACATGATGAAGCGGGAGGACGGCGGTTCGTATGCGCAGCCCCTGTGCCTTGGCTTTCTCCTCTGTCAGCCCGACACTGGCGATCTGCGGATCGGTGAACGTGACGTGTGGCAAAGCGGTGAGATCGAACACCTTGCCGACGCCACTGAGGGCATTTTCGGCCGCCAGTCCACCCGCATACGCGGCCACATACACGTACATGGGATCGCCGACGCAGTCGCCGGCTGCATAGATGTCCGGGTTGGTGGTCTGTAAGTACTCGTTCACCACAATCTCGCCCTTGGCTCCGACGCTCACCCCGGCTGCCTCCAGCCCGAACCCACTCGTGTTGAGGCGCCGGCCTGTGGCAACCAGCAGGCGTTCGGCCCGGCAGACCTCCGGTTTCCCGTTCGTCTCGGTGTACACGAGGTATTCGCTTTCTCGGCGCTCCACACGGGTGATTCTGACATTTGTGCAGATCCGAACTTTTTCGTCTTCCAGGTAGCGGACAAGCGCTTGTCCGATCTCCGGTTCCTCTGCTCTTGCCACGTGCGGCCCGGATTCCAGCACCATGACTTGGACACCGAACCGGGTAAAGAGCTGGGCAAACTCCAGGCCGATGCTGCCGCCGCCGATCACGATCATCGAGGCCGGAAGAGCGTCCAAACTGAGTGCTTGTTCGCTGTCGAGAAACCCGGCCTCCTGAAGCCCGGGAATCGGCGGAGCCCAAGGATGGGAGCCGGTTGCCACCAGGACTTTTCCCGGTTCATACACGGTTCCATTGACACGCACTTGGCGGCCGCCCAGAAGCTTGGCCTCTCCCCGGAGGATTGTAATGTTGGGATACACGGCAGCCACGTCCACATATTTCCCTTGGCGCAAGGCCGCGACCAGTTCATCCTTTTGTTCGACCACGCGTTGCCAGTCCGAGGGTGGGGGACAGGCCGTGAGTCCTTCAAATTGCGGGTAGGCTGCGTGGTAGCACAGCTCGGCTGCTTTGATGAGTGTCTTCGAGGGCACGCAGCCGATGTTCACACAGGTCCCGCCAATCGTGCCTTTCTCCACGATGGCGACCCGCGCCCCGAGTTCCGCCGCCTTGATGGCCGCGGAAAACGCCGCCGACCCGCCGCCGATCGTCATCAAATCATAGTCAACATGCTCCGCTCTTGGAACCAGGCGTTCTGGCTCCACGGGCTTCCGCTCGAGCAGCACAGCGTGATAACCCACTTTCCGGACCACAGCTGCCAAGACGTCGACCCGGACATCGCTGCTCGCTACGACAGTTGCCTCTCCCACCCGCCAGGAACCAACTCGCGCATGCTCAACACCTGGGATGGATTTCAGCGCCTCGGTCACATGACGGGCACAGCCATCACAGGTCATGCCTTCTACTCGCAGCACGACACGGATTCGCTCGCTCATGTCGGCTCCTCCTCGGCAAAGGGGTTTCACTGTAACCTCGATCAGTCCGAGCATTCAAATCCGCATCCCTCATCAAGGAGGCAGGCTCGGCCTGTCGAGATTGAAACGCGACTCAGCGCTTCCACGGGCCGCGCGTTTCTCGGCTGCAACCACATCGCCCAGGCAACAGCGACCGGAAGGATTTTCTACCTCACAGCGGCAGTTCCCAGCCTTGACCTCGGCCCGAACCCGAGCGGAAGCGGTCGAGCGCCCGGTTTGCTCAACCTCCTCGCGGATCATGCGCTCCGTCACGTTGAAGCAATAGCACAGGGTGATCGGATCTTCTGTCTCCTTGACTCCCACCCGGACCCGAAGCTGAGGTTTCAGCACTTGGAGTCCGTCCGCCGCATAATAGACCACCGGACAAGTCGGGGTCTCGCAGAAGGCAGAGGCCCTCCCGTTCACGCGGTCACGGAACTCCGGCTTGATGAGGGCTTCGACCGTCTCGCGAGCCACCGGCTTTCCAGGCTGGTTGCAGGAATGGCAACGCTCTGGCTGCTTCTGCTCAGGTCCCGGTGGGAGGTGCCGGCAGCAATCACTCATGCTTCACCTCTCGTGCCTTGTCGGCGCCAGCGGGTAACTTTACGTCGTCGGCACAACACTGATGGCCGGTGCCGGCCCGCGGTCCGGACAAGCTCCCCCTACGCCGCCGGAGCAGTACTGCGCCCAAGATCATGAGAGCCAGACCGGCAAGCATCGTGATCCCCGTGTTGGTGAGGAGACCGGCTAAAACGCTGGCTCCACCTGCTGCAAGGAACGGTACGCCGGCGCAGCAGATCGCCATGACAAGAATCAAGCCGAGACCACTGCCCAGCCCTGGCTCTTTCCCTCCATCGCCCGGCCACCTGTTCATAGATGCCCTCCTCCCGCGTGACACCGGTACAGCCGGCGCATCCAGCAACCGGCCTTACCATTGTTTTCCTGCCGACCATGGGAAAGTCTCCCGATGGCATTTGCTGATATCAGCGCATCTGATTGGCTGCGACCACTCGGAATCGAGCCTCTGCGGTATGTGTATAGGCATCGACTTGGTCACCGAGGTAGAAATCCGCCCGATAGACGCCGATCGGCCACCCGTCTTTCGGTCGTTTCAGCCGCACATAGCCGGACTTGTCGTTGAGCGTGAAGAGCGCCGTATCTGTGCCGATCAGGGTGTTCGGCGGCACCGTCCCCCCGCGTTCGACTAACCAGCGTGTCGTGAGGGTAATCTCGTCGTAAGGGATGCTGGTCAGGGTAAAGACAATGATGATCTCCGGGTCCTCTGGTGCAAATGTATCGGTGGGCCCGATCGGGATGAACTCTTGCAACCCGGTCGGCAGATCATCCTGCACGACCCCGCGCGCCGGGACCATCTGCCGAAACCACCCTTGGGCGTCTCCGGTGCCGAGCACGGCCACCTGCGTGGGCAGCGCAATCGCATCCGGTATCGGCTGCCTCGGTCCTGTCGCTGGCATGGGATCCGTTTCAGACCGTGGTCGGACCAACTCGACGGCGAGCTTGTCCGGCTGCCTGGCTGCATGCGCATCAGAACCCATGAGATGGCGACGCGCTTCCTCCAGCGAGACTTGGACGACCCTTACGTCCGGGAAGGTCATGCCATAGACCGTGTCAGTTCGCCAATCTTGAATCTCAAGCACCCGTTCGAAACGCGGGAGCGCCTCGCTCCAGCGCCCCAGCTTCGCGAGACATCGCCCGATTTGATACAGCGAATCCGGATACCATTCGGCAAACTTGGTCTGCCGGATGCCTTCGCGAAATGAGGCGATTGCTTCGTCATAGCGGCTCAGCTCCATGAGAGTGAGGCCCAAGTCATACAGCGCTTTGTGGTCTCCTGGATCAATCGCCAGGACTTCGCGCAGCACCGGCTCGGCTTCGGCATAGCGTTCTTCCCGCATCAACTGCCAGGCTTTGCCCCGGGTCAATGCCCACTGCTTCCCGCGGGCCGCCATATCCACGCCCCGGATCGTGATGTGTTTGCTGTAGTTGTCGCGTCGTCCCTTGTCAGCGGAGTCGCCTCTCACGATGCCGATCAGGTTTTGCGCCGCTGCTACTTCTGGCGAGTCTCGTGATGCGTGAGCCAGCACGGTCTCCACCTCGCGCCGCGCCTCGTCATAGCGGAGCACGTCGAACAGCGCCCGCGCATACTGCAGGCGAGCCGTCATCTGTCCGGGATCCAGTTCCACCGCGCGCCGGTAACTCTCCACGGATTCTTCCAGCCGGTCGACGTTGCGGAGTGTCTTGGCGAGTCGGAGGTGAGCGAGGGAATTGTCAGGATCGAGGCGGACAATTTCCTTCAGGCTGAGAATGGCTTGGTCTTGCGCCCCCAAGCGATCTAATAGACTCCACGTCGCCCAATGGACCTCGATGGCATCGGGCACCAGTTCCGCCGCGCGACGGTAGGCAGCCAGGGCTTCCTGGTTCCGGCGGTTCGCGGTGAGAAAATCCCCATAAGCTTTGTGGACGCGGAAATCGTTCGGAACAACCCGCAGGGCCTCCTCAAAGCGATCAGCCACATCTTTGGAACGCCCTCGCTGCCAGGCCTGGCTCAGATCAGTGTGCAGGGTGGCGAGATCGTCCGCCGCCGCACCGGGTGGGCAACTGATGCCCAGAGCCATCAGCAAGCCAAGGGTTCGTTGGACCAGCGATCGTTTCATCCTCGTCCGTCCGATCACGACACGATCTGAGCCCCACACAGCGGCTCATCAGTGAGAGCAGCAGGCGGCCACCGAATCCGACGTGGTCCCGCCACGGCACTCTTTGTAGGCGGCAAAGGCTTTGAGCGCCCATTCCTCGCCGGGACAACCCTGCATGGTCATGGCGACTTCAAGAAATTCGATCAGTTCGTCCTGGCTGACACCATTGGCATGCGCCATCTTGACGTAGGCCCGGATACAGGGTTCGCATCGAATCGCGATTGAAATCGCCATCGCCGTGAGCAATTTGTACTTGGCAGTCACGGTCGCATCGCGATAGGCTTCTTGCCGCATGCGCAAGAGCCCGCCCGTGACCTTGGGACTCAACTTTCTGAGTTCGGCGAACAGTCCCGTCTCAACATTGGTTGTTTGCTCCATAACGGCTTTACTCCTTCCTCTCGCCTAAAGTCCCTCCGGTAAGTAGCGAAGAGCCCCCTCCCCCTTGCAGGGGGAGGGGGAGGGGGGTGAACCGCTCGCTGGTAGCCGCCGACTATGGCTGCACCAGCCGCGCTTTGTACGCCGACAGCGGGCTGCTGGCCCCTTCGATGGCCTTGACCAACGCCTCCGTACCCACTTTGTTCGCATCGAACGTCACCGAAGCGCGCGCATCCGAATAATCGGAGAACAAGCCCCACTTCGTTCCCACCCTGAACTCGACCGTGCTGACGCCCGGGACCTTGGCGAGCGCCGCCTTCACGTCTTTGACGCAAGCTCCGCACGTCATGCCGTCGATCTGCAAGGTCACTGTTTGAACCCCCTGGTTCTCAGCCGCAAGACCGGAATGAACAGCCACCCCCACGGTCATGGCGCTTATCAACACAACCAATCCAAACTGACGCCACATACGTATTCACCTCCTCTCCGCCTTTCCACATTTTCACAGCCCCAACCAATACGGGGCCAAGATCAGCACAAGCACGAGGACCGCCAGCACCCAGAGCAGTGTCCGATGGGCCCCGTTCGTCGCTCCCGACGCGCACACTTCCCCCGGCGCGCACACGGACTTCGGCCGCCGGTAGGCCTGATAAAAGCTGATGCCCAGCAAAAGCATCGTCAGACCGATGAAGACCGGCCGATAGGGCAAGAGTGCCTTCAGAAATCCGGCCGTGCCGGCCAGGAATCCTGTCGCCCCAATACCCACACCGAGGGCTGCGAACACCACCGGCCCGATGCAGCAGATCGAGGCGAAGAACGCGGCCACCAGCCCGCCCGTCATCGTTGTCGTTCCACCTTTCTTCATTCGTGGCCCTCACTCATCCTTTCTGTCGGATTCTTCCTGACACCTTGTCCTCATGTTCCAGACTTGTCAGAATCGGACAGCGATCGGTCGGCTGCCCGGCCCGGCAGGTGCGGATCAAGCGCCGTAGCGCCGCCTCAAGCGATTGGAGATCCCGCACTTTGGCTTCCACGTGTTTCAATTTGGCCTCCGCCTTTCGTTGGATATCCCCGCAACGGGCCGTCGAACTGACCTGAAGATCGAGCAGTTCTTCGATCTCATGGAGCGTGAAGCCCAACGCCTGCGCGTTCTTGATGAACCGCAGCCGCCGTTGGGAATCTCTATTGTAGAGCCTGTAGCCGGATGGAAGTCGTGATGTCGGACCAAGCAAGTTCAATCGCTCGTAATAGCGGATCGTCTCGATATTCACGCCCACCTGTTTCGCGAGTTGCCCGATCTTGAGT
>JAHBWU010000095.1 GCA_019636835.1 Nitrospira sp. | reverse complement strand
CAAGAATATGCCGGTGGCGGATGGAAGCGCAGTCGCAGGCGATGGCAACAAGGTCTTGTTCAAGGGCAATCCACTGGCACTCGCGGGCAACGGAGTGAAAGTCGGCGACTCGTTGCGCGACGTGAAGGTGGCGCAGAACGACTTATCCCTCGTGAACATCGCGCAGACCAAAGGCGCGGGAAAAGTCCGTGTCATCAGTGTCGTTCCCTCGCTGGACACCCCTGTGTGCGAACAGCAGACTCACCATCTGAGCGAGCGGAATAAGGGCCTCGATAAGATGGTGGAACTCATCACCGTGAGCGTCGATACGCCCTTCGCCCAGAAACGATTTGCCGAGGAAGCCAAAATCGCCAACGTCACCTTCCTGTCCGACTACCGGGGAGCCGAATTCGGGAAAACCCATGGCCTCTTCTTGGAAGGTCCGTACATTTTGACGAGAGCGGTCATGGTCGTCGATAAGACAAACACCATTCGCTATTTGCAAATCACCCCCGAGCTCACACAACTCCCGGATATGGAGGAAGCCTTGCAATTTGCTCGTCGATTGGTGACGGAGAGCTGAGTTGAAAACAGGTTAAGGTTGAGGCATTCACTTCCCCTACGCCTCAACCTCGCCCTGTGTCGGTATTCATGGCTCATTACGATCTACTGGTCATCGGCACGGGACCGGCCGGCCAAAAGGCCGCGGTCCAGGCGGCCAAGCTCAACAAGAAGGTCGGTATCATCGAACGAAAGATGGTCGTCGGCGGAGTCTGCATCAATACCGGGACCATTCCAAGCAAATCCCTTCGTGAAGCGGTCCTCTATCTCTCCGGATTTCGTCAACGCAGCATCTACGGGGGAGCGTACCGGTTAAAAAAGAAAATCACGATCAAAGACCTTGCCTTCCGCGCGAACCATGTCATCAAGCACGAGATCCAGACCGTGCAGAATCAGATGGATCGGAATCAGGTGGATATGTTTTTCGGTTCAGCCTCCTTCCTCGATCCCCATCGTCTGCGCATTCAAAGTGATCGCGAAACGCTTGAACTGACGGCGGACTTCATTGTCATCGCCGTAGGAACAGAACCAGCCCGGCCTCCGGACATTCCCTTCGACGACAAAACCATCATCGATACCGACGAACTTTTGACTCTGACACGCATCCCTGACTCTATTGTCATCGTGGGAGGCGGTGTCATCGGCACGGAGTATGCTTCGATCCTCGCCGCCTTAGGAATCCCCGTCACCCTCATCGATAAACGTCGGCGTCTGCTGGAGTTCGTCGACGCTGAAATCGTTGAAACACTCCAACAACGCATGAAAGACCTCGGAGTGACGCTGTATCACGATGAAGAAGTCCTCGCAATCAAGAAAGCATGGAACAGGTCCATCCATGTATCCCTTCGACACGACCGTTCGGTTCACACCTCGACAGTCATGTATGCGGTTGGGCGCGTCGGCGCGACACACTCGCTGAATCTCCACGCCATCGCGCTGAAACCTGATGAGCGCGGACGCTTGACCGTCAACGAACACTTCCAAACGGCCATTCCGCACATCTATGCGGTCGGCGACGTCGTCGGCTTTCCGGCCCTCGCATCGACCTCAATGCAACAGGGCCGTCACGCTGCCTGCCACGCCTTCGGCCATCCGGACCGTACCGACACGTCGCTCCTTCCCTACGGCATCTATGCCATTCCAGAAATCTCCATGGTGGGTCGGAACGAGGAGGAGCTCAAACAGGCAGAGGTGCCTTATGGAGTCGGCATCGCCCGCTACAGAGAAATCGCCCGTGGACAACTCATCGGCGATGAAACCGGCATGTTGAAGATACTGTTTCACCGACACACCAGGCATCTGCTGGGCGTTCACGGCATCGGCGAAGGAGCCACGGAACTGATTCACATCGGCCAGGCTGTCATGGCCTTTCACGGCAAGATCGATTACTTTATCGATACGGTCTTCAACTACCCGACGTTGGCGGAATGTTACAAAGTCGCCGCCCTCGACGGCATGAATCGCCTATCGAGGCCCTGGGTTCCGTATGTATAATGTCGTGTAATGTCCGGATAAGTTCAGAGTTTTGAGTGTTGAATCATGCATTGAAACTCATCCTTCACAATTCAAGACAAAGCTCCTCGGAATCTCACGGAGGACTGTATGTCATTTTCAACCCATCTTCGTAAACTCGCAACTTCCGTCTGGGAGGCTCAACTAAGCCATCCCTTTGTCGTGGCTCTCGGTAACGGCACGCTGCCTGAACATAAATTCAAATATTACATCCTGCAGGATGCCAGATTTCTTGGCGACCTGGC
Source organism: Nitrospira sp. (assembly GCA_019636835.1). Classification (GTDB taxonomy): domain Bacteria; phylum Nitrospirota; class Nitrospiria; order Nitrospirales; family Nitrospiraceae; genus Nitrospira_D. The sequence goes on along the minus strand of JAHBWU010000095.1, from coordinate 8,433 downwards.
ACGTGTGTTTTCCGCTGCCGCACTGAAAGCTCCTGATTCGGAATCGGCCTTGCGGTTCAACAAGCTGGCCGAGGAAACGATTGTCGTAGAGAGGAGCCTGCATGAGAGCTACGGAAAAAAGTGGGCAATGACGGCGAAGCAGATGACGTCTGTCCCGATGGCGCCGACGAACTATGCCTATACCAGACACATGCTGGCCGTGGCTGCCTCGGGGACCGCAGCAGAGATCACCGTCGTAGTCCTCCCCTGCGCCTGGGTCTACTGCGTCGTTGGACAACACTTGCTGCGGAAAGGGCCTCCGGCCAAGAATCATCCCTACCGCGACTGGCTCATGCTGTATGCATCGCCGGAGTTTGCCGAAGTGCAGCTGTGGATGAGAAAAAAGGTCGATCAGTGGGCCAAGACCGCCGGCAAAGAAGAACTGCGAAGGATGGAAGAATCCTTCATCATCAGCTCACGGTACGAATGGATGTTCTGGGACATGGCGTGGAATGAGGAAAAGTGGCCGGTGTAACGACGGGCCCTGTCATCGAGCAGCCCATCCGTGCTCACTCCACCCATCCCCCAGTGGGTCCCTTGCGTTGCGCGCGTCTGTGCTTTCGCTCGATGCCACCCATCGAAGGTCCAAAAGAAAAAGCAGCGGGCAGAGAATAGGATGAAAAGAGCAGCTGACCATGTGCTATCTGCTTTCGTAGCATCGTCTCAATTGGATATTCGCTATGACCTCTGCCTAGCCTTAGCCAATGCCATGGCGCCGATCGGCTGAGGGGCTTGCGCCTAGTCTGGCCTGATGCCGACGATCCACGACCGCGCGAGTCACGTGTTGTCTGGCTCCCAGCCTGTGCCGGGCCAGACGCATGGCTCGAGGCATTCTCCGGCCACGTGGACAAACGCCGAGCGGTATGAGGTTCAGCAAGCCGAATCGAAGTTACAGCCGACGAAAGGTGGCGAGCTTCGCAGTCCCCTGATCCAACGTGACCGTGGTCTCACAGCCCGCGTTGCGATTCTTGATGCCGATCAGGCAATCCGCAAAATCAGCCTGTGAAGCGCGGTAGTCAGCGACCGCTGCCCACACCGTCGGCTTGTCTTCTATGACGAACTGCTTGGTGGCGAGGAGTCGATCCAATACGTCTACCAGAGCGGATTTGGGAAATCCATAACTGTAGCTGAGTACCCAGACACACTTGCAGAGAACAATATGATTGAGGAACAAGGATTCATCCTGATCCTTTACGGTCGCAAAGCACCGTTGCACCCGGCGAGTTTGGTCGGGATCGTCCTGCGTGAGGAACCGTACGAGCACGTTCGTATCGATCGCGATCATCGGGTGTGTCTGGTCGCCCCCTTCAGAACCCCTCGCTGCATTTCTTCAAGCGAGAGCGCTTTTTTACCCTTCTGGCGCAAGAGCCCGGCGAGATCCATCACATCAAGCGTGGCGGGGCGCAGGGTCACACGCCCATCAGGCTCAATGACAAAATCGAGTTGGTCTCCGGCGTGCAGGCCGAGATGGTCTCGAATTGGTTTGGGGATGGTCGTTTGTCCCTTGCTGGTCAACGTGACAATCATAACAATTCCTTTCTTCTACTGTCATGTATTACTGTAACGTAAGGAATTGCTTCCGTCAATGCTGAGGGTCGCTACGACTTCTGTCTGGCCTTGGCCAATGCCAGCGCCATGGCGCCGATCGGTTGAGATACTCGTGCCGCCACTTGGCTTGACGCCGATGGGCCACGACCGCGCGAGTCACCTAATGGCCGGTTCGCAGGCTGTACCGAACCAGATGGGCGGCTCGCCGTATCCTCCAATCTCATGGTCAGGGCGATACGCTGGCGCTTCAGATCGACATCGATCACCTTCACCTTGACGACCTGTCCTGGCTTGACCACCTCGTGCGGATCTTTGATAAATTTATTGGCCAGTGCCGACACGTGCACGAGCCCGTCCTGATGCACCCCGATGTCGACGAATGCGCCGAACGCCGCCACGTTTGTCACGACTCCCTCCAATACCATGCCGGGTTGTAAATCAGTCAGGGACTCGACTCCTTCGCGGAAGGTCGCCGTCTTGAATTCAGGACGAGGATCGCGACCTGGCTTTTCCAGCTCGGTAAAAATGTCCCGCACCGTCGGCAAACCAAACTTCTCATCGGTAAAGTCAGTCTGCGACAACCCTTTCAAGACTGTCGGCTGACGCATCACTTCGGCAATCCCTGTTTCCAATCGTGTCAGAATACGTTCAACCACCGGATAAGCCTCTGGGTGCACGGCGGACCGATCCAAGGGATTGTCGCCGTCGGGGATGCGCAGGAAACCAGCCGCCTGCTCGAAAGTTTTTTCACCAAGACGCGGCACACTGCGGATCGCAGCACGGTTTGGGAACGGCCCGTTCGCATTCCGATAATCCACGATATTCCTGGCCAGCGCCTTGTTGAGACCCGAGACCCGCTCCAACAACGGCACCGACGCCGTATTGACGTTCACACCGACGGCGTTGACGCAATCTTCGACCGTGGCGTCGAGTGACCGCGCCAAGGCCCGCTGATCAACATCGTGCTGATATTGTCCGACTCCGATCGCCTTCGGCTCAATTTTGACCAACTCTGCCAGCGGATCTTGCAGACGCCGAGCAATGGACACTGCCCCCCGCAAGCTGACATCCAACTCAGGAAACTCTGCCGCGGCAAAGGCAGAGGCTGAATAGACCGACGCTCCGGCTTCACTGACCACTATTTTTGCCAGCTTGTGGTCAGGCTGCTGAGCCGCGATCAGCTTGATCACCTCACCTGCCAACTTGTCTGTCTCCCGGCTCGCCGTGCCGTTTCCAATCGCAACTAATTCCACGCCATGGCGAACGACCAGACGTACCAGCGTCTCCATGGCTCCCTGCCAGTCGTTGCGAGGCTGATGCGGGTAGATCGTCTCCGTTGCCAATAATTTTCCCGTTGCATCGACGACCGCGACTTTGCATCCGGTGCGAATGCCGGGATCCAAGCCCAGGATGACCTTTGGTCCGGCCGGCGCCGCCAACAACAGCTCATGGAGATTCCGCGCAAAAATCTTGATCGCCTCGCCCTCGGCCGCTTCGCGCAATTGCACCAAGAGTTCCGTACTGAGCTGCAGATGGATCTTCACACGCCAAGTCCATTCACAGACGCCAGCCAGCCATTTGTCCGCGGGTCGGCCGCGATCTTCGATGCCGGCGTGAGCCGCGATCATCGCGACGGAGGGATGGGGGACAACCGCCTCAAGCTTTTCCCCCAAACCCAACTCCAACTTCAAGACCCCGAGCGCACGGCCTCTGAAAAGCGCAAGAGCCCGATGCGATGGAATGGCCTTGATCGGTTCCGCATAGGCGTAGTAATCACGGAACTTCTCCTCTTCGGCCGTTTCCCTGTCCTTCATCACTGTCGAAGTCAAAACTCCCTGGTCCCACAGCCGGGTCCGTAATGCGGACAGCAAGGCGGCCGTTTCGGCGAACCGCTCCATCAGAATATCCCGTGCCCCTTCCAGTGCGGTTTTGGCATCGGGGACATTGATCGCTTCCACCCCTTCGGTAGCCGGCACGACGCGAATGTACTTGAGCGCTTCTTGCTCGGGATGCAGCATCGGATCGGTCAACAATCCATCGGCCAACGGCTCCAATCCTGCCTCTCGCGCAATCTGTGCACGCGTGCGGCGCTTGGGTTTGAAAGGCAGATACAGGTCTTCGACAGCTTGCTTGGTCGTGGCCGCCTCGATGTTCGCACGCAGCGCATCCGTGAGCTTGCCTTGCTCCTCAATCGAGGCCAGAACGGCGGCACGCCGCTCTTCCAATTCGCGCAGATAGCGTAGGCGGTCTTCCAGTAACCGTAGCTGTGTATCGTCTAGATTGCCGGTTGCCTCTTTACGATAACGCGCGATGAATGGGACCGTGGCTCCTCCATCGAGCAGCGTCACGGCGGCACTTATCTGATGGGCCCCGACGCCGAGTTCCTTAGCAAGGATCGGAACAATTTTGACCTGCAACGCGTTCGTTGAAGTCTGAGTCGTTTCCGTTATCATGAGTATCAATCGCCTGTGTTTCCGAGCGCGTCAGCAGCCAGCGCTCTCTGAAAGTGAGGAGAAAATGAGCCATGTTGATCAATGGGAATCCTCGAATTCAAGAGGACATGACAGGAACGAGTTAGTGAGCAAGGGTTCCAAAAGCGGCAAACAATCGCCCCGCGAGGTAATAGGTCCCCCGGGTGTCGCCCACGTGCTTGCGTCGCAGAAAGTCGTTCAGGACTCGTCCATCCGCGGTTTTGTGTGTGTCGGGGTGCTTGAGGTTCATCCGATACCGTTCAATCCCTGCTGAAACCGAACTGACGAATATCACAGTCCCATCGCGGTCCACCTTTTCGACGACACCGACGTGCGTAAGCGGGTCATTCGGCAATCCGTCGCGATTGAAATCCCACGTGTTGTGGAAAAAGACCAAATCCCCAGGATGGACGGTTGGGCCGTAGTGAATCCGCCCATGTTGCACCACATGGGTAAAGATGCGCCCGACGCCGTTGCCGCCATTAAGTTCGCCCAGCCCACCATACAAATCGACACGTTGCGAGGCGTATACGCCTCGGACAAAGCCGGAGCAATCCGGAGTATAGTTCCGTCCACCGACTTGAATCCGTGACCGTCCGACAAATCGCACGGCTGTCTTTGCCAGTTCCGTCTGCCGCGGGATTCCCTTGGCCATGGCGCAGCAATGTGCGCCGCGTGTGCCCATGGTGGGAATCACGCTCCTCTCATCTTGCATCGACTGACGTCCGGTCGTGGCACACCCGACAAACACACCCGAAACCATCAAGACGACGAGAAGCCCAATCATGAACGAGTGGCTGTGGTCTGCTGAACTCATCATGCTTCAGTATACAGACCCACTGGTGTAAGACAATACCTGCGTACCGTTCAGCTATCCTCCCGCACTCCCCACTGGGCCTCCTGGTTCCGTCATACGCCATGGGTCGAGGAGATCAGTGAGCCGTCTGTCGGGTAATACTTTTTGTTCCTTGGCGATCTGCCTCACCGTCTTTCCTGATTTATACGCTTCCTTGGCCAGTTTTGCAGCCGCTTCGTAGCCGATCTCCGGAGCAAGAGCGGTACACATGGCCAGGCTTTCTTCGATCAAGCTCTTACAACGTTCTTCGTTCGCCTTGATTCCTTCAATACACTTAGCCGAGAAATTATTGGAGGCCGTTGCGAGAAGTTCGACGGATTGTAATACGTTATAAGCCATAACCGGCATCATGACGATGAGCTCAAAATTTGCCGCCTGACCGCCGACCGTGACTGTCACATCGTTCCCGATCACCTGCGCACAGACCATCGTGACGGATTCGGCAATCACGGGATTGACCTTGCCCGGCATGATCGACGAACCAGGCTGCGTCTCGGGCAAATTGATTTCGCCAAGCCCGCACCGTGGCCCGGACCCGAGCCAGCGAATATCGTTGGCAATCTTCATGAGACTCACGGCCAAAGTCCGTAGATGAGCGCTTGCCTCAACAAGAGAGTCTTGCGCCGATTGTGCTTCAAAGTGATTCTTGGCTTCTTTGAACAAGCAGCCGGTTTCTTTGGAAATGATCGCCATGACTTTGGCGGAGAATTTCGGATGGCAGTTCAAGCCTGTGCCGACGGCCGTTCCGCCCAATGCGACTTCGCTCAAGGCCTCCTGTGCACGCTTGACCCGCTGGATGCCGAGTTCGATTTGCCTGGCGTAGCCGCCGAATTCTTGGCCAAGGCGAACCGGCGTGGCATCTTGTAGATGCGTTCTCCCAATCTTCACGACCTTATCGAACTCCTTGGCTTTGCCCTTCAATGCCTTATGCAATCGAGCCAACGCCGGGAGCAGTTGCTGCTGCATCATTTCTGAGGCGGCGATATGAATGGCGGTCGGAATCACATCGTTGCTCGATTGGCCAAGATTCACGTGGTCGTTCGGATGCACCAGCTTGCTGCCACGCGCGCCACCGAGCAGCTCAGTGGCGCGGTTTGAAATGACCTCGTTCGTGTTCATATTGGTCGACGTCCCGGATCCCGTCTGGAAAATATCGACAGGAAATTCGGTATCCAGTTTGCCATCGACCACTTCAGTCGCTGCCTGCTTGATGGCTTCGGCAGGCTTTTTGTCCAGCAAACCAAGGGATTGGTTCACAGTAGCTGCGGCCCGCTTGATCATGCCCATGGCTCTAATCACGGCCCGCGGCATACGGAGTGAGCTGATCGGGAAATTCTCGATCGCCCGAGCTGTCTGCACTCCATAATAGGCCTCCACGGGAACAGCCAGTTCTCCCATGGTATCTCGCTCAATTCGCGTCGATGCTGACGGCTTGTTCTGATCCTTTTTCATGCTCGGTGCTCCATCTGTAAGAGGTTCTCATGACTTGCAGGCCTTAGTATGGGTTCTTCTTGCGAAGAGGGTTGTGCCATTGCAGCTGAGGAAATCGAGCGAAATCTCCGTCCGTACTCTGGAGTGTCAATCCATGCTCAATGGCTAGCGCGGCGAGATGAGCATCGGGAACGAGATTCGCTAACGCCTCGGTGTCGTGGAGTAGTTCTCCCAAAATAGCAGCATGACGATCTGTCGGTAAAGGAATCCACACCGTTGGAATCGCCAGCCACTCTTTCACCTGAGACCACGCTCCTCTGACGCTGAGCGGGCGATTAAAGGCTTTTGGATTGGTCCCTATTCGGATGAACGCGAGGAGGGTCGGCCAAGGCAGGCCTACTCGCTTCCCGCTATTCAGTTGATCTTCCAACCAGTGACGTGTCTGCTGATGGTGCGGATAATCTTTGACTTTGGCGTAGAGTAACAGATTGGCGTCAATCAGGATCACTTGGCGTGTTCATCTTCGATGGCGGCAAGCACATCGGCAATGTTATCAAGGTTCGGCAAACGCGGTCCGAGGGAAGCCGCGTGAAGTGTGTAGCGTTTCGCCGGCTTCTTTGCCGGAGCCTCTAAGTGATCAAGTCCGGCCCGCAGGGCCGTATTGACGGCCTCTTTAAAGGTCTGGTCCCGTCGTTTGCGTAACCCCTCGAGCCGCGCGGCGATATCGCTGTCAAGTGTAACGGTGGTGCGCATGCATCAAATTATACGCATCATGATGACATGATGCAACATGGTTTCCATTCGCAGCTAGTTCATTCAGTTCCAGCTCGAAGCGCAGGCCATGATAAACTCAGTCCGGCGACTTTCACAAGAGCATGCCTCCATGATTCTTCCGCCTATCACCGTCGAGGCCTATGCAGGTTATAAGGGTGAAGAAACACCTCGTGCGTTCACGCTCGATGGCATCCGCTTATCCGTGGATGAGATTCTCGGTCGCCGGTACACCGAGACGCACAGTTGCTTTCGCATCCGCGCCGGCGACGGTCAACGATATGTGCTGCGATATGACTTAAACGAAGAAGCCTGGGAATTGGTGATGCAGGAGCGGCGTATGGACAAATAAAAAGACCCGTGCGAGGCGATCAAATGATTTGGTCCGAGGTCTTATCAAGGACCAGAGTGAGATGCCCCTCTCAAACCACTTCTCCCTCCACGTCTTTGGTTGTATTTGCCTCCGGTTGGAACAAGTACACTGGTTGGCGTTTGACGAGCTTGAACACATGCATGATGTCTATCCCCATACCCGTCAACGCAAGACACCATCCACCGACGATCATCCACCAGGCCGACGAATACGCGTCCGAAGGCTGATCGAAGTTGAAGACGGCTACGACCCCCCCGAGCGCCAGCGCCATTCCGACTGTCATCAACGAATAGCTCAAAGTTTTCATCCTCGCCTCCTCAAACATGCTTGGTGTTTGAACAGGTCCAACAGCTAGGCGGAAGGTCTACACGCCTTCTATTTGCGCATGACAGGTATCAACACCTCCTTTTCATCATGGCCGACACCGGGGAAAGTTATGATAATCCTAGGGGAGTGACTGTACTCGTTTTCGTCAAAAACGCAATCCAGCAAGATGTCCCTGTCGAATAGATCTACTTGGACCTTCGAGATGCCGAATGACCTGATGCGATTGGCTGCGTCTCTGTCACTCCTCCGGCAGATTGAAGGTTCCTTGCTTAAAAAACATCGTCAGCCGCTTGGCCGCAAACAGACTCAGAATGATGCGATTCGCGAGCTGAATGTCCGGCTGTCCCTGATCCAAGGATTGATTCGGACCAAAGTTGAGCACCACCTCTTCTTTCGTGCTCGCCACATGGCAGGTGTCGGCGTAGGAATTCTTGCTATTGGTGCTGTCGAACCGGATGCGGCGTTGGTCGGTCGGCGTCTGTGTCTGCTGTGCGGCCTCGTTGTCATTTCTGGATACTTCTCTCACACCTATCTCCTGTGGGCTATATGTACGCCACGTCATCGCCACCGTAGCGATGTTGGAAAGGTTCAACGCTGACTCGGACAAAGACGTTGCG
>JAHBWU010000094.1 GCA_019636835.1 Nitrospira sp. | reverse complement strand
CACGAAACTCGTCCCGATGATATTGTCCTCGTCCTGGAAGAACAGGGCTACGTCGCGGTAGTTCACGCGATTCTCATAACCTTGAATCGTCCGATCGACGATGACATCGGCCACCCAGCTGTTCTTCGTCGAAATATCCGTTCCCGTTTTCGGGTCACGGTACTGGGCACCCTTCGGACCGATCACCACCGCTCCGTAGAGTCCGTTGCGCGGATTGGTCATCACATTGCCCCAGTCCCACACCAATGAGGCGGTCTCCCCCAGGAATGGGTCCGCGTAGTAGGTGTACGTGCGGCTCCCTCCCGGTGCGACGGTTTGATCACCGGCATTGTTTCCGACATTCGCACCGAGCGAATCCTTCGGATCGAACGCTAAGCCGATGGCGGAGAACGAAGCTCTGCTCTCTTTCATCCGGTTGGTGAGCTTCACTTTGAGGCAATCCCCGACATTGGCCCGCAAGGTCAGCGGCATCGGCTGAACGCCTGCGGCGACCTTCGTAGCTTCTTCTTCCAATGCGTAAATCTTCCCGTTCGGATTGACCATCTGGATCGTCCGTTCGAAATCGACCTCGATGGTGTCAGGCGCCTTGGGATTCAACTTCATCGACGGATAATCCAACGCCACGACGTTGAAACTCTTCACCGGAGCCTCCGACGGACACACCGGCAGCGGCTTCGGAATCTCATTTCGGCGACTGTACCCGGCAGGGAGTTTCTGCAGGTCGGGTGTCTCCTTGTCCAATACACGCATGATGCCCCAGGCACCCTCTGAGAATTTGGACATGCGCCCGTTGAAGTGGATGTAGTCTCCGGGCTGGAGCCTTGGTCCACCCGCTTGCGGTACCACCAGATCGTACCGTTCGGCAATGCCGATATGGATCGAGTTCTTTCGGTTCGCATCGCCCGCATAGCGTTCAGTCAGATAGGTATGGCCTGAGACCGTCCACACCATGGTCTCGTTCGCCATGGTCTGAAGCAGCCGGAACACTACCGTATCGCCCAGATACGCACGGACCATCGGTGTATAGGGATCGCCATGCGTTGCGCTGCTGAACAACTTGGACGAATCAGGATTCGCGGCCAAGCGACTCGAGATGGGCTCGGCCTTGAAATTCAATCCGCCGCCAGTCGTATGCGTTCCGCCGTTGAGGAAGGGCATCGGCGTCATGGGAATGTGTTCGGGCATAGGGAAGGACACCGTTTTCCCGGCTTCCAGCGCCACCTCGATCGGCTGTCCCGGCGGATTACCCGCCGTGACGATGTTCACTGTGTGCGGCACGGTGTCATTGAGCTGCACCATCAACTCCCGGAAGCTGCCGTTCACCCCGTACCCAACCGGCTCCGCCGTTCGGATATCGGCAATCGGTCCGCTCCGGATCTGCTTTCCGGTCTTGGGATCATGGTAGGTCGAACCGACCGGCTCGATGATGATCGTGCCGAAGCCCCCGTGGGGCCATGTGACACGCCCCAGCGCATGGTCGTGCCAGAAAACCGTCCCCACGTCGGAATCCACCCAGAATCGCTGCCGGACGAATTCCACCGTCACGATATCGTTGGCCGGATGAGCATTTTTCAGCGGACGATAGAGCGTGATCTGATTGCCTTTGATCGATTTGACTCGACCGATCTCATTGCCTTCGACGTTGTCCGCGCCGATCAGGATTTCCACGTTCGGATGATATTGAGCGGCGTTCTTGACTGTAATGACCCGGTCACCCTTCTTCGCCGCCTTGGTGAACACGGTATTCATCGGCACAGGCAGACCCTTTTTCAGCTTCTTCTCCAACATCGTGAACGGACGCACCGATTGTTCATACGAAAAACCAGTGATGACCCCGTCTGACGATTGATTGTCGAACTGCAGGAAGTGCCAGTGTGTATTGATCTTTGACGCTTGGAAATTGACATGGTCGTCGTCCAGCCACTCGCTGGTCAACATCCAGTCGATACAATCATAAATGTTGGCGCGCACGACCAGCGGATACTTGATGTCGCTCTTCCTGGTCTGCGCTTCCTCCTCATGCAGCACATAGATCAGCCCATCCTTGTCCACGATGGCCGGCGTATCGCCCTGCTTGTCTGCCAAGGTCATCGGCGTCTGGATGAAATGGACATTGTATTTCTTGGAGCCCGCGTTCTCGGGGCACATGCTCCAGCGTCCATTCTCTCCCGGCTTCGCCGGATAGGAACTGGGCAACCCGTCGTCGTCGAGGTGAATCATATCCAGCCACGGAGCAGGATTGTGATTTAGGGAGAAGGGCACGCGACGGCCGAAATGCGGCTTCAAATGCGGCCAGGCGATCTTGCCGGTGGCGCTTTCAAAGAGAATCGGCACCCGCTTGCCGGGAGTCGTTGACTTGTACCTTGGATTGTCCACAGTGTTTTCCGGTTCGGTCATCGCACGATCACCCTGCCAAGCCCAATCCAGCACGCTTGCGTCGTAAGACCGGGTCTGGGCGCGCTCATCTTTCTGATGCCCTGGCTGTCCCTGTGGGGGCAGCATCATATTGACCCAATCCTTCACGGTGACGACGGCGGGTGACGCCTTCCAGTTTGTCTTTCCGTCCTTGACGATGGTGAACGTCTTTCCGAACCAGTCCACGGTGCGGCCGATGAGCTGATCCGAGGTAATACCGGTTTGAATACGGCCAGCCCGGTCCGGCAACTCGCGCAGATCCGGCATCACATCGTTGTGATGCTCCGCCTGCTGCAGCGTGTTATACACCCGCCAATAGCCCCACATTCCCGCAATGTAATGGTGAGCGACGTGGCAATGGAACAGGAAGTCCCCGGCCAACTGCTGACAGAGACCGGAACCGCATTCGGTTTCCAGGTCCATGGTCTCGGACGGACCGATGACTTCCACGTCCACGCGGTCGGACTTCGTCCGAATCACGGGATATTTGACCGGCCCGTTCTTGGCCGTATGCCATAAAGGCATTTCATCGATGGCGCGCGGACTCCGTGGCCAACGAATCGATCCTCCGTGCGGATGGTGGGAGTGAAACACCTCCGACCCTCCGTGCACGAGACGAAACTTTGCCGGGTCGCCCAAATAGCTGCGCGGCACGGTCGTTGCCGGATCGCCGAAGGTATAGGCGCTGTACGCCATGGATTCGTCTTCGAACCCGAAGTACTCGTGCTGCGTCTGCATGTTATCGACGCCGAAGGGTTCACTCCGGTAATTCAGCGCGCGGGCCACCGGCCTGTAGACGTCGGTTAAAGGATCACGCTGAGGAATGAAGTCGCCTTTCTTGTTCAGCGGCCGGAACGCCTCATCCCCGACTTCATGATAGATCAACACGAATTCCCGGAAGTCAGGCCCCGCTCCGTTCTTGATGATGGCCTGCCATCCGCTGGCCATCGGCGTCGGTTCACCGGTTCCCAATGGATCAAGATATTCAGACCCCTTGGGCTCCACGACGAACGTGCCGAACAGGCCCATGACCGTCAGCTCGCGATCGTTGCTGTACGAGTGGAACTGCCGACCGCCCTCTTGCTGAGTCGGCGGAATGTACCACTCCAACTCCACGGACTTCTCTTTAGCCGCGATACTGTCCGGATTCGTCGTCGTCGCCGGCTTGCCCGTGGAGGCGACGATCATGCTGGAGCCGTGAATGTTGAGACTGACCTCCTCGCCGCCTTCCAGCTGATTGCGAAGCGTCATCTTGATGCAATCGCCCTGATTGCCTCGGATCACCAGCGGCTGAATCCACTGACTCTGCAATCCGTTCTTGACGGCTCCAGGATCATAACCTTCCTTCTCCCGGGCCGCCCGATTGGCGGCTTCCTCTTCCCGCACTTTTTCAAGGTTCTCAGTCAGGACGTACATATAACCAGGGTAGAAGTCGAGCCACATATTGAGCGAAATCTCGACGTTGATCGCCGAGATGTCGTACTTCCGGACCGGCGCGGCTGCCGGACAGCGCCCGCCCGACATCGACACCGGTTCCACACCGGGATTCGACATGAGCAGCACATCCTGATTCCCGGCACCATACTGGTGCATCATGTTCAGATCGTTGTAGTATCCGCCGGTGCGTTGCACGGTCGCATCATGCTGCATCTGTTGCATGATACGCTGATGCTGACGTTCGACCATGGCGGTACGATCCGGTTGGCCTTCCATCGTATTTTCGATGATCGTCTGCCCCTTGAGCTGCTCGGCCCAACCTGGCATCTGATGGTTCATCGCCACATGCGATGGAGCCTCAGCGAGCAAGGCCGACGGCGCCATAATCAGCGCAAGGGCTGCGAGTCCGCTCAAGACTCGGGTGAATGTGTAATGACGGTGAGACATGAACCGACCCTCCTTCATAACATGAAAAATGTAAGTGAGCAGCGAGGGCTACTCAGCCGGCCTCCTAACCAATATGCAAAGTGGGAGAACAAAATAGTTTCGGTAACAACCAACCGACCTGACCGAAGGATGTGATGTTCACTTTCGCTATTACGACATAAGTAAGGGGTGCAAGATACTCAACTTCGCATGGACTGTCAATATGTTCACAGCCAGCCGGCTGCCCCTCTTCTTCATATTTTCATATGGCTATTGTGCACGACCTGGCGACTTCCGGTTGGTCGTAGTGAGCAAATCCATGTTCAGTACTACGGGACTCTCTGATTTCTCAGGGTCAAGCCTGCTCGGCAACCGGTCCACCATCAACTTACTTAAGGGGACGGCGACGATGGTGGGCGCTTTATCCACGGAGTTAGAATACAGCGCAATACGCAGATTCTTGGGCCGTTCGCTTGGGGTAAGCTGAGATGCCGCCTCCCTGTTCATGAATCCAACCAACAATCCGTTGCCGTCCGCGACCTTATGGATTTCATAGGCATGAGAAGTTGCCGCCACCCGCTCCAATTCAAGATCGGGACTTTGCGAAACCAAGGCCATTCCGAGGGACTGTGGCGCAATGAAGCCGAAGCTCCCTATCGGCGCCTCCGAAAACCGGATAGTTCCAGTGGAGAGCTCAGCGACATTATTCTTGACGCGCATGTGCCGCCTGAGTTCGGCTTCGCTTCCGACTACCTCGATCACAACCGCGACTGATGCGGCTTTCTGAACAGGGAAGACCCCTGTTGTTCCTTCCGGTGCGGCAAAGAGAGGTTTCTCAAGGACACACAAGAATATCAAAACGAGAGACAGGGTAAGAGGAAGTGGGAGGAGGATACGGCTCATGCGTCAAAGGATATGTGCGGGAACAGCACTGTTCCGCACTGCTGGATCAAAAGATTCTAAGGAGCTCACCGGTGAAAAGTAAACAGGAAAGAGGGCGCACTACCTCACGCACCGAGAACAGATTTCAGTTGCACTCCAACATGATCGGCTAGAAAAACGCCATGCTGGCGTAGGTGACGGTGGAGTTATATTGGTCGGTAATCCCTCGATCGTAGCGGAGGACTTGACCTTTTTCGGCTTGGATCAATCGCAGCAAGCTGTAGATGGGTGAGAAGCCGGATATTCGACGCTGATCACTTTCTTTCTGTATGTACTGCGCAAAGCCCTCGGGTCTAAGTTCCTCCACCTGTTTTAACATTTCCAGATCCCGTTGCATGGAGCGGTGGAAGGAAAAATCGGTCGGCGGGGCGCTATCGCCATAGCGCAGGCCGAGATGAGCCAACTCCCCTGCTGCGATGACACACACCGACTCTCCCGAGGCATCGATGGTTGCTCGCAGGGCGCAGAGAAATCGATCCACCGAACTCCGAACGGTTGGATCATTCAGGCTCAACGCGGAAAACGACGATAGAATCGGAACAATCGTGAAGGGCTTGCCGATGACGGTTTGGAGGAACGGCATTTGAAATTCGATCGCATGCTCCGACAGGTGAGCAATATCCTCCTCGAAGAATTCCGGCGCTGCCGCCTTGAGGCGATTCATAATCGGCCGGTTCACCGGCACCACACCGAGCGCGGTCTCAAAATCCTTGTCCGTGACGGCAAAGAGGTTTTCAAGGCCCGCATGGGCGGTCCCGATAAGGATATAGACATCAGGCTGTCGGCATTCTTGTAACTCTTTGTACCCCCATGCATAGACCGGCCCTGCGTGCTTCAGGTCGTAGGTCGGGGTAACTAAGCCTTTGATCAATTGGCCACGATGTTCCGATGGTTTGAAATCAGGGCCCTCGCCCGATGTGAAGAAACCGTCGAGCTGCTTCCGCAGTTTGGCGCCATCCGCCTCGTAACTCCGTCCGGCGAATACCGCCGGACGTGACGGCCGTTGCCGATAGTCGATCTGAGCCTGCTGCCGTGCCGTCTCAGCTCGCGGGCCTTCCAAGAAGAGCTTCCGGTCCAAATCCACCACCAGGTGCTCCACTTTGTCCGGCAAAAGAAACTCGCCGAACCGTTTCAGGTACAACGCACCGATCTCTCGGAGTGAATGTTCGCCATCGAAATGTTGTACGATGAAAAAAAAGTTCAACGGCAAGACCAGCTTCTCGTTACTCAGCCCGCTCGGGTCCCAGAGCACGATCAACTGATCGTCCCCCTCTTTAATCGGCGAGAATTGGAGATTCCGCAAGACCGGATACTGGGTTGAATCTTTGACGACATCGGCAGTCATGACGTCGATCATTGTATGGGAAGGACCGAAGCGGCTGCAACACCAGCCTACCGGTCCTAATGAGTATCCGGAGGGTGTTCCTGATCTCGTCTCGACAAGAAGAAGAGCACCGCGATCATGAGAATCAGCAACCAGATGGTAGGCCGCCCGTACGATGCATCGGAGAATTCGATCAAATCGGTCAATCGGCCGATCAAGAGCGACATGCGAGCCATGACCGTATAGCCGAATCCTGCGCCGAAAGAAACCATCAGGAAGATGACCCCGGTTCGGGCAACAGCCCTTCCCGCACCGCTATGTTCGATCGAGAAGAAGAAGTAGAACAACACTGAGCTGACCCCGAGCAAGATAATAAGCGCGTTGAGATTGCTGCCTGGATTGAGAAGGTTCATCGAAAAGGCGAGGCCGTCCGGCCCCGTCATGGACATCAACGGACGAACGGTATCCTCGATTTGTTTCAAGATGAAGGAAGAAATCGTTCGGGGAATTGCCAATCCCGCACCCATCCCGACGATGAAGGCGAATGCGTATCGAGACAACCAGGCCGCCTTCGGCACATACCTGGTCAGCATGAGCATCCCAATGGCGACCGGAATCAGAAGAGCGATCTCTCCATTTTCCACGATCGGCTTGACGACTAAGTGGACAATCACAGTATCGTAGGTCTTGACGATGATGTACCCGACGGAGACTCCCACGTAGAGGTGTTCCGCCAATTTGAAAAGCGGATTGTCTTTGTACAGGAACGAGAAGATCAGCAGGGTTAACCCTGTCGCCACCCAAGCCCCGAGCACCGTTGCATCCATCCGGATCCCCTATCTTGATCCTCTGCCCGTTAACCGACTTGTCCCTGTGTCTGAGAGGCCCGCCGCAGAGAAAAATAAAACAAATTGCACATGATCACCAGCACGATGATCGCCACATGCGTCGCCGATTGTGCATCCATTCCGGCCACAGCCTTGCCTTTCTGACCGATGAGACTTTCGTATTCCGCCGCGCCGCGGAGACCACCGATGAGACCATTGATCTGCCCGCTCCGTAGCAACGGATACAGTCCCGGAGCCATGACCCCCGTACATCCGCCGCCCATTTCAAACTTGTATTTGTCCTTGCCGAAGACATACCACTCTTCGACTCCTGGCCTCCCTGCTCCCAGGCTGACCATATAAGTCACATCTTTCAAATTTCGCACGCCATCCAAAATCGGCAAGTCTTTCGTAGGTTTGCCGCTATAGTCGCTGGGAAAGGCTGAATAGAGGTTCTGTCCCATATTGATGATCACCGCTTGTCCTCCCGGACTCCAGCCGAGAAAGGCATAGTCTTTTCCGTATTCTTTTCCCAGCTCCTGCGCGACTTGTGTGACCAACTGATCGGCCATCCCGGTACCGGACACCCATAGTGTCATGGCGATCACTCGAAGGTTTTTTCTGAAGGCGTGTCGCAGCAAAGCGATCGCCTGTGGATGGAGCTCAGGTTTAGAGGCAGGGTCAAAGTCGATCGACAGGAGAAAAACCGAACGTTCCGGCAACGATTCGATGTGATCGTAGACCCCTCGTACTTCCGAGGAAATCTTGATCGGCAAACCGACCGGATAGAGCAAGGGGAGAAGGGTACAGAGACCAATCATCAGGAAAATGATTCTCCGATCGATCTTGAGCATGCGTTCTGAGAAGCTCATAAACCATGCCTCGTGAAGCGTGAAGCGTATCTCGTCCGGAATGGTATGCGCTTCACGTTATTCCTTGCCCCCTCCAAGATACGACCGTTCCACGCCGAAGATGATCTTAAACGACAAGGCTATGGCTCCCAGACTGACCCCGATCAAAATGGCCCGACGCACGGAAGAATTGAGCACATTCAAAATCCACGAAGACACATCGCCGCTCAAAGGAATCAAATACTCGCCCAGCGGCACCCGTCCCATCATCACGATCACGGCCGCCACTAAAAGCACCGCCGCTTCACGACTTCTGGCTCTAAATGAACGATACGCCGCCGATGCGATGAAGAAGGCCAGGATAGCGAACATCGTGCCTTGCAACGGCACCATCATGAAGTTGTATACCCAGCCGAATGCAGTCATGGCCCCATCGACGCTTTCTTTTCCGTCGGCCCACAGTCCGGCGGCGATCGTCCCGAGCATGCCGGCATACAAGACAAAACTATAGCCCCATCCTGCTTCTTGACGTTTGATCTTGACCGCATGTTGATGAAACAGACTGGTCACACCCAAGATCAATGCGAATCCTCCGATGATCTGCAGCCACTTCGTTGCGGAAGTGAGCATCTGTTCCGAGGCTGGATGCGGCACATAGTACTGGCCCGCGAAGAGCAAACCGGTGATCAAGGTGATCAAGAGGGGAAGTTGCCGACGCAGGAAGATCATTTGAGGTCCCTGAAGAGATCGAGAAAAATCTGCGGCCATTGCGCGCCGGTGACGACTCCGATCGTCGCTATTACTGTTCCGACGGCGAGCACGCTCAAAATCACGGCTTTCCCAATGTCTTGACCACGGAGCGTTCCGATCTGGACCGGCTCTTTGGACAGGTACGCGCTCGCGGCATAGAGCTCTTCACCTATCAAGGTGTAGTCGCAGGTCGTCACGAAAAACGGGAGTTGGTGGTCTGCATCTGTTCCGGCGATTTGTATGGCGCCGGTACTCGCGCCGGTTTCGGTGAGCAGCAGCGACTCGGCAAAGTAATGTCCCATGAAGAAATTTGCGGCCGGTTTCTTGCGAAGCATGATCCCATCAACCGCCGCCGTGTAGCTGAACTGATCGGCCGTGATAAAAAAGTTGGCGTCTTCCTTGAAGAGATCGGGTTTTCCCGCTTCCAAATAGGCCTGCTTGGTAATCTCCTGACAGACCGCCATCGTAATCGGTTCACGGTGAGGCACGATCAGTTCCGTTTCATACAGGGCCGCCCGTCTCGCCACCTTGCCCAAGATGACCGCAGCGGCGATGGTGGAGGGATCATGCAGGTCGTGCGCACCGGTGAGATAGAGAATCGGTTTGCCCAGTTCCGTCGCGCGCCCGATCGCTTCATCTACCGCATCGAGACCAGGGATACGACGAAGAAAAATGTTATTCCGCTTGGCGTGACTGATCGTGTAGAAGACCAGCCCGCAGAACGAGACGGCGATGATGAGATTATTAAGCTGGTTCCAGTTGAACCAGTCGGCTGCCGGTGTGGCGACTTGGACGGGGCTGAATTCACGCCGATCCTCTTGCACTGTAGCGACTGCGACGGCATAGGCCGTACCGTCCTTCACCTCGACACCCTTCGCACTCTTGATGATCGTTTGATGCCACGTCTTGTCCGATCTCCTCGTCCACCAGGCGGTTTTCGTGTCTTTGACGTAGTTGGTGTTGGTCTGAAACTCCGCCATGATCGTGAATGTCGCTGGATCAGTCGCAGAGGTTTCTCCAATCAAGATCTGATAACGAGTATCCGGTCCATCCCACGGCGCGGGAGCCCACTGTACCGTGAGGCTTCCCCCTCCATCGTTCGGCGTATCGAAGACCCGAACGTCTTGTGGAGCAGTGATAGCTGTCTCAGCCGAGGTGCATGGCGGTTGCAGACTCGACACACAGAAGACCAAGGCCAGCAAGGGCCATACGAAACGGCAATAAGTACCTTCCACAAGATCCACTTCACGCTTCACGCTTCACGCCCCTTCGATCACCTCGATATTGGTCCGTGGAATCACGACTCGTTTCCCATCGGAAAACTTCACTTCCAACACACGCACATCGCTCTCGGTGGCAATCTTGGTGAGCTCGGACGGAAGCGCCGAGACTTCGCCGATGCGTCCAAATAATGGATCGCGGATGATGCGAACCGGGTCGCCAAGACGAATTCCTTCACGTTGTGTCTGAGCAGTCCTTCCGACATCGCCCTCATGCGGAATGATGATCTCCGGGCGAATGACTCCGGCCCTAATCTGGGTGGCGCCGGAAATCGAGGCTTTCCGGCCGACATGGGTGGAGAGCAACTTGAACGTCTTGGCCGCCATTGGAATCGTTCCGAAACCCTCGGTCAGAATCAGCGTAAACCCAACCTGCTCTGTTCCTGTAATAGCCACGCCGAGGTCATACCCTAACAAAGCCCGCAGATCTTCATCATGAATTCCGCCGACGACCAAACCGGCGACACCAACCGTCTTTGCCTGCTTCATCGCGTCGGCTGAAAGGAACGATCCTCCTACTACCACTTTCCCCTTCATGGTCGAGTTGAAATGAGCCGGAGTAAGGGGTTCGTCAGGAGCCTTCACGGCCATCACAATCTCGCCGGATGTCTCTCCGCCGATGCCGAAGATACCCTGAACTAGGCTGCAAGTCGTCTTCACGACGACTCCTTGTTGAGGAATCGTTTCGATAATCGTTCCGTCCACATAGGCCAAGAGCTGAAGGACTCTTGGAGGTTCGCGCAAAAGCACTTGCCCTGTGACCATCGACACCGATTCAATCGCGCCTGTAACCGGCGAACGGATTTCCGTCTTGAACCATTTGATCAGTGGCTTGTTCTCCGCAAGGATCTCGTCCTTCTCGACAACGTCGCCTTCCTTCTTGACTAAGTAGTCCTTGATCTCATTCGGTGCCACGCTGAGCTGATTGGCGAGATTGATAGGGAACACTTTTCCGGGTAACTCGGCTCGGGCCACCACCTGATCGGAACGGACACCGTCACCGACATTGATCAAGATCTTTCCCGGCAGAGGCAACATGCGCCGACGATGAACGATCGTATGATCAGTGACCGTCAAGCCGGGTGTGTAGGAGTGGGCCATCTTGTTCACCAGGACTGAGCAACGAGGACTGTGGACTGAGTGAAGGCGCCTTCTTTTAGTACCTCAGTCCTCACTACTTAGCAGTCGGGTATAACCCGACTGCGTCGAACCATTTCGTGAGGGCCGCGACACGAG
>JAHBWU010000093.1 GCA_019636835.1 Nitrospira sp. | reverse complement strand
CTGCGCCGCCACGAACACGCCACAGACGACCAAGGCATACTTCACCAAGTGTTTGACTCTCACAGTTCTACTCCTTCCGTTGAAAGGCAGTGCGCTCTGTCCCTCAAAAAAGATCCATTCGCCACATTTCTGTCGGCACATTTCCGTTTACTTTCAGCCGTGTTCATTTGCGCAAGTTCACAAAAAATAATGGCGGCGAAATATAGCTCAGCCCTACTAGGCTGTCAAGAGATTTCCCTGGACCACGACCGAATAAAATCCCGCAACAATACCTACGGTCGTTCCCGGTCGATGACGACGGTGATATTTTCAGTTCCCGGCTTGACCGGCTGACTCATACCTTCCAGATCACCGCTTTCAGGCATCGCTTTTCCGGATTTCGACAAACGCGCCACGATGACCACCGTGTCGATGTCCGACAATTTCCTCGACGGCATAGGGCTGGTGGAGTCATCGAGTCGGAACGTGAAGGGCAAATCCTTTTTCGACGCCCGCACGATCGACACCGGCATCGGTGGACCAGCCACATCCTTCGCAAACACAAATAAGGTATCCGGCAGAGAGGCTTTGCTTGCCAGATTCGGCCCCAACACCACTTTACCCGTTATCGCCCGAGGCTGCCCGGATTGTGTCGTCGGCTTGGCAGGCTTGGCCTGTTCCATCGGCGGATTCGCAACCAACATGTTCATACTGGGACCACCACCGAGGCGCCGTTTGGCTTCGGTGATACTGGCCTTCAGCTGGTCGGATGACTCCTGGTCATCGGGAGGGAGATAAGCATGCGCATCCTCCCACTCCTTGGCGGCACGCGCAAAATCTTTTCGGTTATACGCGATCGTCCCTGACAACATGAGCGCCTTCACGTTGTGCGGATCGAGTTTTAATGCCTTTTGAATCAGCGTCTCTGGCCTTCCGTCCAACTTGCGTCCTTGATGCACACCGAGAGCGTCCGCGTAGTCGGCAAGGAGACTCGCATTGTTCGGATCAAGCTTGGTGGCTTTCTCAAAAAACGGCACCGCGTCGGCATACCGCTCCATGGCCATGTAGGATCGCGCGAGAAGCCCCCACCCGACTGCATCGTTGGGATTCTGCTCCAGCTTCTTTCTCAACTGTTCGATCAACGTGTTAAGGCTGTCCGCCATCTGAGGATCACCGGGACCGCCCTGAGCGGCAGCCGACGACACATTCGGGTGCGTCATCGCGGCTGGATTTCCCAAAGTCCAGTAGAGCACCCCACTGGCGGCCGGAATGATCATGGCCAAAGAGAGCGCAACGACCCGAAGATTCACGAGCCCTCCCGTCGCCGCGGCTGACGTTTCGACATTACCCGCCTCCTCTAACACACGACGCTCCAGCTCGCTGCGCGCCGTTCGATACTGTTCATCCGTCAGCAATCCATTAGCTCGATCTTGCTCCAGCTCAGAAAACTGCTGTCGATAGACCGGCAGCGTTTTCTCCTGTTCGCTCGTAGTAGTAGACGGGCGCTTCAACAGAGGTCTCAGCAGAAGACCGAGGACACACAAAGTCATGGCCGAAACGATCACCCAAAATGTAGCGGTCATGAGCGCTTTCCTCCTTCTGCCAATAGTTGTTCGACTCGTCGATGCTCTTCGTCCGTCACCGGCACATCGACGACTTTGTGCGCTCGACGCCGCAACGTAATCACAAGCACCGTGGCTCCGATGGTCAATAGGACAAACGGACCCACCCACAGCAGTGTGGTCGTGGCCTTGAGCGGCGGCCGATACAGTACGAAGTCCCCGTAGCGCGCGACGAGAAAATCGATGATTTCTTTGTCGCTCATATCCTTCGCGATCATTTCCCGAACTTCTCGACGCAAGTCCTCCGCCAGCGGAGCGTTGGAATCCGCCAATGTTTGATTCTGACAGACCAGACATCGCAGTTCGACGGCGAGGTGCTTGAGTCGCGCCTCGGCGGCAGGATCGTCGGCCAACGGCCTGGCTTCCCCGGCCCACGCTGGTCCGGACAAGAGCAGTGCTATGAACATCAACCATTTCATTCTGATTCGAGCTGCTTCACAAGGGGAATGATCTTCTTGGTGACGGTGTCGGGATCCAACGGCCCGATCTGTTTATAACGGATCATACCCTGCTTGTCGATGACATAGGTTTCAGGAACTCCATAGACCCCATAATTAATACCGACTCGACCGGCGTCATCCACCCCGACCACAGGATAGGGATTGCCCCACCGTCTCAACCAGGTCATGGCTTCGTCCTGTTGATCCTTGTAATCCATCCCATAGATCGGCACCTCACCGGATTTGGCCAGTTCCATCAGCACCGGATGCTCGGTCTTGCAACCGCTGCACCACGAGGCCCAAAAATTGAGCAACCACACTTTCCCCTTGAGGTCAGCAGGCGAAAACACTTTTGCGGGATCGTAGAGCTGCGGTTGAGAAAAATCAGGGGCGGCCTTTCCGACCAAGGGAGAGGGGATTTCCCGAGGATTGAGTCTAAGCCCTACCCCCAGGAAAACGACGACCACGATAAAAATCGACAGCGGCAGAAGAAACCGATTCATGCCACTTTTCGCCTAGCCGTTCGTGTCGAAGCAGGCACGGCCGGCTCTTGCCGACGCCATGCAATTCGATACCGGCGATCGCTGACGGCCAGCACGCCGCCCAGCGCCATGATAAAACAGCCACCCCAAATCCAATCCACAAACGGTTTGTGATAGAGCCGCACACTCCACGCTCCGTCATCAAGCGGTTCGCCTAAAGACACATAGAGATCGCGCAATAACCCCGGATCAATGGCGGCTTCAGTCATGACTTGATTCTGAACGGGATAGCGTCGCTTCTCCGGGTAGAGGACGGTCGTTTCACGCCCGTCGCGACTCACATGGAAGATCCCACGGGCTGCCGTATAGTTCGGCCCAACGACATCCTGAGCACCGTCGAATCGGAACGTATAGTCGCCGATGGTCGCCGTCTCTCCCACGTTCATCCGCACATCTTTTTCAGTTTCAAAGCCCTTCACCATCGTCACTCCGACGATAAACACCGCAATGCCGCAATGCGCCACGAGCATCCCCCAGTAGGATCTGGGCACCGAAGCCAGACGCTCGAGGAGCGTGTTCCCACTTACATGAGCCAGCCGTTCACGCAACGTCACGATCGCGGTCGTCACGATCCAAATGGCCAGAAGCAGGCCGAGGCTCAGCAGCGGCGTCCAATTCCCCATGACAACCGGCAATGCCAGAGCAGTTATAACACTGACTCCGAACGCCCACCGCAATCGCTTCGCCAGATCGGGCAAACTCGCCTTCTTCCATTGGGCCAACGGGCCGATTCCCATTAAAAAGATCGCCGGTGTCATTAATGGAACGAAGACGGAATCAAAATAGGGAGGCCCAACGGAAATTTTCCCGAGATCCAGCGCATCCAAGAATAAGGGGTACAACGTGCCTAGCAGCACTGAGCCCATCGCGGCAATCAATAACACGTTGTTCGCCAGCAACATCCCTTCGCGCGAAACCATCGCAAAGCCGCCCCCTAATCCCACTCGCGGAGCCCGCCAGGCATACAAGGCGAGTGACCCTCCGATGACGATGGCCAAGAAGGCCAGAATGAACAGACCACGTTTTGGATCGGTGGCAAAGGCATGCACGGAGGTCAACACACCGGAACGGACAAGAAATGTCCCAAGGAGGCTCAAGGAGAACGCCATGATGGCAAGCAGGACGGTCCACACTTTGAACCCTCCCCGTTTGTCGGTCACAGCCAGCGAATGGACTAACGCCGTGCCGGCCAACCATGGCATGAAGGAGGCATTCTCAACCGGGTCCCAGAACCACCATCCACCCCACCCCAATTCGTAGTAGGCCCAGCCGCTCCCCATCGCGATGCCGACCGTCAAAAAACACCAGGCGACGGTGGTCCATGGCCGAGACCAACGGGCCCAAGCAGCATCGAGGTTGCCTCCCAACAAGGCGGCGATCGCGAACGCGAAGGCGACCGAAAATCCGACATAGCCCATATAGAGCATCGGCGGATGGATAACCATTCCGGGATCTTGCAAGAGCGGATTGAGATCGCGCCCGTCGGGAGCGGCAGGAATCAGCCGTTCGAACGGATTCGACACGGTCAGCATAAACAGAAGAAAGCCGACGCTGACAAGGCCCATCACACCGAGAATGCGGGAGCGTGTGGCATCGGGGAGGTGAGCGGAGAAGAGCGTGACCGCGAACATCCACACGGTCAGAATAAAAGTCCACAAGAGGAGCGACCCTTCATGAGCGCCCCAAATCGCTGCCAGTCGATAATGCAGGGAAGCTGGGGAATTCGACGTGGCTGCGACATACAACACCGAGAAATCTTTCTCGGCAAACGCATAGCCGAGGCAGCAAAACGCTGTGAGGACCAAGAGAAATTGACCGCGCGCCGCCGGCTTGGCAACGGCCATCAGCGCAGAGTTCCCGACCGCGGCACCGTAGATGGGGAGAATGCCCTGCACCACGGCGACGCACAGTGCAAGAATCAACGCAAAATGACCGATCTCCGGAATCATAGCGAGCCTTCCCTCCCTTGCCTACCTTGAGGGACAACAAGCGATTTACTTTGCTGCGCACCGGACGCCTTGGCCTTCGCCAAAGCCTCGGCCGCTTCAGGCGGCATGTAATTTTCATCATGCTTCGCCAAGACTTCGCTGGCGACAAACGTGCCGTCGGCGTTGAGTTTCCCTTGTGCCACGGCACCCTTCCCTTCCTTAAAGAGGTCCGGCAGAATTCCTTTGTAGGTCACCGGGACGCGCTTCGCGGTATCGGTGACGATGAAACGGACCGTCAGCCCATCGTTCTCGCGGACGAGACTGCCGTCCTCAATCATGCCGCCGATGCGGAAACTGCGTCCTTGCGGTACTTCGCCGTCCGCCACTTGACTGGGCGTGAAGAAGAACACGAGATTACTTTGAAAGGCGTTCAGGATCAGCACCGTCGCCACACCCAAGACGAGCAGCCCCAGGCCGATAAAGGCAAAGCGTTTATGCCGTGGTTTCATCGGTGCCTCCTAACAACGCAGCGCGCTGCTCGGCGCGCGCCGCAACCCGTCGACGCCACAAGGCCGACACTTCCCATACCATGCACAACGCCGTGGCCACAAACGAGGTCCACACATAGAGACCATACC
The DNA here is from genome assembly GCA_019636835.1 of Nitrospira sp. Lineage (GTDB taxonomy): Bacteria > Nitrospirota > Nitrospiria > Nitrospirales > Nitrospiraceae > Nitrospira_D. The sequence goes on along the minus strand of JAHBWU010000093.1, from coordinate 6,707 downwards.
CTCCCATTGCAAAGAATTCCGATGCGCTTCCCCACTGCATCAGCGAGCCTCCACCGCTTCCTGAATCACCGCCGCCTTCTCATCCCATACCGGCAACGATTCCCGCTCAATCATAATACATCGCGCCCGGGCAAGAATAACGGCGATACTGTACAGCCAGAAGGCCACCGTCATCAGCAACATGGCAGTGAGCATGGTCGATGCCATTTTTGATCCTGTCGCCATGCTGACCGACGCCCCTTGATGCAAGGTATTCCACCACTGCACCGAAAAGTAGATGATTGGGACGTTCACCACTCCAACAAGGGCGAAGACAGCGCTCGCCCGATCCGCGCGGCGCATATCATCAATCGATGTCCGCAAAAGCATGACTCCGGCATACTGGAACAATAAGATGAGTTCTGATGTCAGTCTGGCATCCCATACCCACCAGGCTCCCCATGTGGGCTTCCCCCACATGGCCCCGGTCAACAATGCCAAGAACGTAAACATCGCCCCGGTCGGAGCGATCGCTTGCGCCATCATGAAGGAAAGACGCGCGTTGAGTCCCATCCCGATGCCGGCCCACACAGCCATGACGACATAGAGGAACATCGACATCCAGGCCGCCGGCACATGGACGAAGATGATCCGGTACGCCTCACCCTGCTGAAAGTCCGTGGGCGCGACGAAGAACCCCATGTAGAGCCCTATCCCCATCAGGGCGACCGCCACGCAAGCGAACCATGGGATGAGGCGTCCTGCCAGTGGATAAAAGGCTTGGGGAGACGAATACTTGAGCCAGTTGATGCCCGTGCTCATGGAACGGCTTTACTCCAACGCGATTCGCAACGCCGCTGCCGTGGCCCAGGGCGCGAGAAAAAGAGAGAGCACCAGACAGGCGCCCAGCAGCGACAAATTTGCTTCACCGCCGATTCCAGCCATGCTGCTGGTGACGGCGCCGGCCCCAAAGATCAATATTGGAACGTAGAGTGGAAGCACCAGGAGGGCAACCAGTAAACCACTCCCCCGTACGCCAAGGACCAACGCGGCGCCGATCGCACCAATCATACTCAACGTGGGCGTCCCAAGCAAGAGCGACATCACCAGTACTCCCAGAGGTTCCCCGCTTAAACCGAATTGGAGTCCAAGCAGCGGCGAAAGCAGCACCACCGGTAACCCGGAGATCAGCCAATGGGCGAGGATCTTCCCGACCACCAATATCGCAAGTGGTTGAGGAATCAGAACCATCTGTTCGAGGACGCCGTCCAGATAATCCGCAGTAAACACACGTCCTAGCGACAACAGACAGGCCAATAGGGCGGCCACCCACAACACCCCGGGACCGATGATCCGCAGCACTGCCGGCTCCGGTCCAACACCCAAAGGGAAGAGACTGACCACGATCACGAGAAAGAAGACCGACATCGCGGCGTCTGAACGGCGCCGCATCGCCAGCAACAGATCACGGCGGACGATTCCACTAACGGCCTCCCACATGTTGGAACCGCTCATCCCGTCAGCCTCAGACGTTGTATGGTCTCGGCCGGAAGCGCGACTTCCTGATGTGTCACGACGACCGCCAGCCCACCGCGCTGCAGGTGGGTATGGAGCCGTTGTGTCACGACACCGGTCGCAGCCGTGTCGAGCGAGGTAAACGGCTCATCGAGCAACCATAAGGGACGAGTGGAGAGCCACAGCCTTGCCAGGGCGACCCGGCGTTTCTGTCCCTGGGAGAGCACTTTGGACGGCAGATGATGGATAGGCCGCTTGAGCCCGATCGCCTCCAACGCCTCCTTTGCCCCGTTGTGAGAACAGGATTCTCCAGTAAGCGACATCGCGCTCATCAGATTTTCCAGCGGTGTAAGATCGTCCTTGATCGCATTGAGATGCCCAATGTAGGTCAGCTCGGCGGAATAGAGTTCTTTGAGTTGCTGGATATCCTGTCCCTCCCACAAAACCGAGCCTTGTTCAGGCGGCAATAAACTGGAAAAGATGCGGAGCAAACTGGTCTTTCCGCTCCCGTTTTCACCTACCACAGCCAGCAGCGATCCTCGCTCGACCTTCACGTTGAGGTCGGTGAACAATCGCCGCTCGCCGCGACTGCAATGGAGCGCAACAGCTTGCAACATAAGGGACTCCTCACATAGCGAGGGACGAGAGTAAGGGAACGAGGCGTTGAAAAACAAGGGGCGAGAGAATGGAGAACGTCTATCCGGTCGGCCGGTCTCATGAAGACCAGCCTTGCTCTGAGGATGATCCTACTGTTAATTAGTGCATGCGCCACAAGATTGACCATCTGTCTCAGTGAATAGTGTCTGCTCATGTAGAATTAAAGGAGAGGAATCATGAGTGATCTTGTCTGCATCGCGTTTAAAGATTCCGGCACGGCCGATCGAGTGTTGAACGAACTGCGGGCCATGGAAACGGAATATGTCTTGGACCTCGAAGATGCAGTGATCGTCGTCCGCGATATGGACGGCAAAGTGCATCTGAAGCAGTGCGTCGATGTGTTCGGAGGTGCCACCAAGCATGGCGTGGCGCTGGGGGTGTTATGGGGAGGGCTCATGGGGCTGCTCTTCATGAATCCCTTGGCAGGTCTGTTGGGCAGCATCGCGGGAGGGGCTGGGGGTGGAGCCATGACCAACGCCGCCAGCGAGTATGGGTTGTTGAGCGACTATGGCATCCCCGACAAGTTCATCAAGGACTTGGGAAGCACGATCAAACGAGGCACTTCCGCGATCTTCCTGTTGATTCGCAGTGTTGACGAAGACAAGGTGTTACCCAGAATTTCACAATACGAAGGAACCATCCTCAAGACATCCCTAAGTAACGAGCAGGAGGAGAAACTGCGGGCTGCCCTTAGCCATCAACGTAACCAAAAGACCGAGGCATGATAGCAGCGGCTTGAGAGAGCGGTCGGAGATTGAACATCATTGTGATCGCACAAAGAGGCACGCGTAGAAGCTCACGAATCGCCCGGCTTTCTCAATAGACCAGAATACCAGAGGCGGTTTCCGGTCCCCTTCCGCCTTCTTGATCTGTCTACGGGCTGATGGTATAAGCTGCACGTGAGAGAAGCACACTCGGTATCCACTCAACAATGAAGATCGTTCGGCAGAGCATCGGGATTAGCATGGCGGCGGCGATGATGATCGCCGGCTCCGCCTAAGCCTGCCTGCGACTGGAGACGTACGCGAGCAACGGCCCCTGGCGGATTCGGTTCCGCCAGGGGTTTTTTATTGTCTGCTGAATCACGAGACGGGAGCACGGAGCATGGTCAATCTTGAATCGATCGAAGCAGCCGCAACTCGCATCGGTCCGTCCATCTATGAATCGCCGTTGGTACACTCCAAAACGCTGTCCCGGCTGAGTGGAAACGCGATTTTTCTGAAACTTGAAAATCTGCAGATGACCGGATCGTTCAAGGAACGCGGCGCATTGAACCGTATCCTGACGATGACGGACGACGAACGGCGACGGGGAGTCATCGCGGCATCGGCGGGGAACCATGGGCAGGGCGTAGCCTATCACGCGACCCAGCGGGGCATCCCCGTGCAAATCTGGATGCCGCGTTCGACGCCGCTCATTAAGCTGACGGCGACCCGCGCCTACGGGGCAGATATCGTGTTGCACGGGGACAATTACGACGAGGCCTGCGAGGCAGCCAAGGAACGGAGCGTGCAGAGGAAGGCTGTGTTTATTCATCCCTTCGACGACGACGCCGTCATCGCCGGACAAGGAACCGTCGGGTTGGAACTCATGAAGCAGAACCCCGCGCTGGATGTGATCGTTGTGCCGATAGGAGGCGGGGGATTGATCGGCGGGGTCGGCTGCGCGGTCAAGGAGCGACACGCTACGGTAGAAGTGATCGGCGTTCAAACGGGTCGACTGCCGTCGATGCAAGCGGCTCTGCAACAACAGCAACCCGTCGATCTTCCCGCGAAATCCACATTGGCCGACGGGATCGCCGTTCGAAAAGCGGGCGTGCGCACGTTGCCGTTGGCCCACAAATATGTCGATCGGCTCGTCACGGTCGAGGAAGACGAGATTGCGGAGGCGATTCTGATGCTGCTGGAGGGCGAGAAAACGGTGGCGGAAGGGGCCGGTGCCGTTGCGCTTGCCGCCGTTCTGCAAGCAAAAACGGGCCATCGCGGAAAAAACATCGCGGTGCTGGTGTCCGGCGGCAACCTTGATGTCACGCTGCTGTCGAGAATCATCGAGCAGGGCATGGTTCGCGACGGGAGACGGCTGCGCCTGCGAGTGCGTCTCCCGGACTATCCCGGCGCATTGGAAGGCCTGGCATCGGTAATCGCCAAGGCCCAGGCCAACATCGTGGAGACGTCATACAACCGCGCCCACTACGGGGTGAGCCTGAACGAAGCCACGATCGACATCACGATGGAAACCCGTGGGCGCGATCACGCGTCGGATCTATTGGCCGCACTGACGAGCTCGCGTTATGAATTCAGCGTCGTCGAATGAGTGCCTGGTTCAATCTTTCTGTTTTCCATCCAAGAGACAACTCACGTTCATGTCCCCCATGACGTTGATCGCAGTTCGGCAGCGATCGAGGAACCAATCCACAGTGAGTAAGACCGGGATATATTGCACAGGCAGGCCCACGGCAGTAAAGACCATGGTCATCGTCACCAGGCCAGCTTCAGGGATGCCGGCGGCGCCGACGGACGCAATAATGCTCGTGAGCACCACCATCACTTGCTGCTGAACTGTCAGATCCATCCCGATCATTTGCGCGATGAATAACGCCGCCATCGCTTCATATAGCGCCGTACCGTCGTTGTTGAAATTCGCGCCGACCAGCGCCCCCATGCTGGCGGACTGTTCGCGCAATCCCACACGATCCTTAAGCGCCGCGTAGGTCACCGGCATGGTCGCCGTCGAACTGGCTGTGGAGAATGCCATGACCAGTGCATCGCGTCCCCCGCGCAAGAGTTCACCGGGACGCACCCAGGAACCGAAGCGGATGCGGATGAGGTAATAGGCCGCTTGGATCGCGAGCGCGAGCAGCACACTCAGCACAAAGATCCCAAGCGCCTTGAACGGAGCAAACCCCTCCGTCCCTACGATGCTCGCGACAATGCCGAAGACGGCAAACGGCACCACCGCGATGATCCAGTGCAAAATCTTGATCAACGATTCCAAGAAGAGTTCGACGAGATGTCCGACCGTTCCAAGCGGCCGTTCACGTTCCTTACGGAGCGCCATCCCAAAGGCTACAGCAATGAAAATTACGCCGATCACCTTCCCATCGTCACTGAGCGGCCCCAGTAGACTCTTGGGCACATTCTCGAGGAACGTTGCCAGTGGATTGGTAGTCCTTGAAGACTCCTCATGCTGAGATGGTGGCGTGAGGCCCGCCCCTTGTCCCGGTTGAATCGCGTTGGCGACCGTCAAGCCGACGAGAATGGCGACCAATGTGTTCAGCAGCAATAATCGTGGTAGCCGCATCGCAAGCGGTCCGCCCAAGTGAGTCGTCATGAACGTGTGCACGATCGCCGCCAGGATCAGCGGCGGTGCGAGCGCGCCGAGGAGGCGCAAGACAAGCTTCCCAGGCACAGCCAAGACAGCCGCCTCACTGCCCAGCATCAGCCCCACCATGACGCCGAGCACTAAGGCAATCACGATGCGCGCATAGAGTGGGATGTTCTGCCACCGAGCGATCAAACCTGTACTTGCTGTAGAGGTCAGCGGCTTGTCCAATGCGTTGTCGTCTACAATTGGCATTGTCGAACCTCGTCTCGCCGTGCACATGTCGAAGAACTCACCACAAACAACCGTCTGAAACCCGACACTAGAAGCTACTGACTAGATCCAAGAGGCAGGTACGACCGAAGAGATCTCGACGTCACATGGAAAATGGTGAGACTAGACGAGATCCTCCACGATGATGCACTCAATCTCCTTGACTCGCCGCAGGCCACGATCATTCCCGTAGAAACACACGGCCTTGTGGCAGATGGCAGTTGCCAACTGTATGGCATCCGGCGTGCTGAGGCGATAGTGGGCACGCAACTCAGCCGCTCGATCAGCCAAATTCATCGTCAGCGGTACCCACTCGATTTTGGGGTAGGTGCTGGACAGGGCAAAAATCTTTTGTGCCATTTCATCTTTCTGATCCCGATAGGGTTGAACCAACAGTTCCAGAAGCGTCACCGTCGAAGTGACCGCGACATTCTGCCCCCGTTCGATCAGCTCAAACAAGGAGGCACACCAGGCTCCATATCGAGGGTGGTCTTCGATAAAATAAATGAAAACATTGGTGTCGAGACCGATGCGTTGCCGTTGGGTAGGAAGACCTTGAGATAAGGAAGTCCCTACCACGACCGACGCTCTCGCTTCAGGTAGCCGGCGGGATAGATATCCTTCGCTAGCCCCTGTAAAGCCTTTGCATACCGTTTAGGTTTTGGCATGACAAGCGTCAGATCATCCTTCACAACCACCAGCAATTCATCGCCACCCTTGACGCCCATCGCTTGTCGAGCTTCTTTCGGAATGACAATTTGATTCTTGCTGCTGAGCTTCTGAACAGCCATGGCACACCTCCTTCAAAGGCCTTTACTTTACCACAGAAAAGTAAAGCGCAGCAATTTTCCAGCCATGAGTACCATTCGAACAGCTAATCGGTCAACGAGGTAGAGCACAATGACGAGATTCAGCAGCAACCCGCCGACGCGAAGTGTGTGATTGCAAGCCCCTATTTTATT
>JAHBWU010000092.1 GCA_019636835.1 Nitrospira sp. | reverse complement strand
ACCGCATGTGCGTCGTCCAGAAGATGTCCATTTTGCTCTCGACTAATCCTCGAGAGAGCTTGCGGAACAACGCCGGCGGGTAAGATTCGTCCGTGAAGTGAAAGTGTTTGGCCCCGTACTTGTCGCGCAGATAAGTAATGTCGGCGAGAATGTCTTGAATCTTCTTCGATCGATAGCCGGCGGTATAGCCCTCGCCGTGGTCGCAGAACTCGCAGCGACCCCAGTAACACCCGCGCGTCGCCAGATAGGGTAATACACGGGTGGGGACGAAATACTTCTCGAGCGGCAATCCATCGAAGTCCGGCGGCGGCAGCGCGGCCATATCCTCCGCATAGCTCAGCGGAGAAACATGAACGCCCGTCTCGTCTTTATAGATCGTGTTCGGCACATCGGCCAAACTCTGCTTGGCGCCGACCGCTTCGACCAGTTGCGTGAAGGCCGTCTCCCCTTCGTAGACCACGGCACTGTCGAAATACTGAAAGATCGGCGACTCGGGCAGTACGTCGCGCAGGCGGGTCACCGTATTCCCGCCGATTGTGATGTGGATGTGGGGAAAGAGCCGCTTGATGAGAGCGCAGAAGGTCATGGAGGAGAACATCTGCTGTTGCAGCACAATCGAGATCCCAACCACGTCCGGCTGCTCGGCTTGGATCACCGGCCTGACCAAATGGTCGAACACCTCCCGGTACACGTTGACCTGCTCATCTTGTACGGCATCCATCACCTCAGCCGAAACGTACGGCTTGTACGACAGATCCGTCTCCATCGGAGGCATGCAGATCCGCGCCGGGGCATAGACCAGTGAAATGACCGATGTAACCTTGCGAAACACTTGAATTGACCACTCTAACTTATCAATATCATAGAATTTATCGTCTCTGACGATGCGCTTCGCTTCTTGTGCATCACGGATCAATTTCTCCATCCGTGGACGTGAGATATCGCAGAGCGCCAGCTGCACATCCATTTCCCAGTCAGCCAGGTCTCGCTTCTTCGCCAATTTACGATACCGATCCAATTGTTGCGGCACCCGACGCAAGACCTTCTTCAGAAACTCTTCGCTGAAGTACCAGTCCCACATCTCACAGTTGATATCTTTTTGAATGACCGTATGGCCGGCCTGGCGGAGGACGGAAGTGAGGGAGGGTAGACTTAGATAGGGTTCGGAAGGGTACCAATCCGGCGGGAAGATCAGCATCACCTTCATCTTCCGGCCGCTGGCCTCCAACGAGGTCCGGCGGTGGAGCTGAATCAGCTCCTTCGACGCGCGATCTCCCTTTGAATATTCGACTCTCATCCTGGCCCACCTGCTCTTCTCAAGTTGCCTAAATGCTGGAAAGCCAACAAGTTAGACTCGAAAAAAGTATTGTACGGGGGCTGAAGAAAGATATGCAAGGGCGGGAGGGGCGCTTTCGGGTCCTGTTGCCGATCTAGCCCATTCGTCCTCGCTCCACCCATCCCCCAGTGGGTCCCTTACGCGACGGCGAATGGGCACCCCAATCGGCACCACCCCAAAGCGCGGAAAAGTATGGAAGGACGCTCGGTCAATACGCGCAATAAAGGATCATCTGACCACTCCTTAGACAAGAAAGAAATGGAGCGGGACGAGCACAGCCACTCCCTCCCACAAACCCTCCTGTAGACAAATTGAGATTGACAGAAGCAGGCGCAACCCGCAATCTTGCATGCCGTACCCACTCTTTTTCAAACCTTCATAGAGCAAGCATTATTATGGAGATCATGGTTATTCGAACGAGTGTGATGAAAGCCGACCTGGACACGATGGCTAAACAACAGTTCGGCGATATGGTGAAGGCCGTCGTGGATATTGAACAAGGCATTATGGCGATCGGTGGCGAACTGCACTCCGACGAGGAAGCGGTCCTCTTAGAGCAGGGCTCGATGCAGAGAAATCTGTGGGGCATCAATCTCTATCCTGAACGCCAGACTTCGGAATGGATTGAATTCGATTCAATGATTAATGTGCGTCCCTCCGGGGGAAACCGCTCTCGATACGTCGAGCGTGCTGAGATCCGTGACGCCGTCATAACCATCATCAATCGATTGGTGCAGGGCTAAAATGGCACCCATTCACGAGCAACTAGCCGCAGGACGATGGCACACACTCTCACTCATGGAACAACTGGCCAATGTCGGAAGCGACGTGGCACGCGCCGCCCGTTGGTATGGAAAGGATCCGCAGCGCTGCGAGCAGGCTTTCGACCGTGCCGTCGAACTGCTGGACTTGACGATTGCGGATGAGCGGTGGAAAGGTCGACGGAAAGAACTGACCCGCGCGCGCGAACTGCTCTGCGATGCCATGTTCGGCGGGAATACCTACGGCAGCGATTTAGCTTCTCTCGACCGGTATTTCTTTCACTTCGCCATGGCGGCCAGAGCCGGTCGCTGAGAAGCATACGACGGGGACTGCACAACGCAAGAGCCGACCCAAACTCCTTTGAACCTTCCTCGCCGCCCTGCGGCAGACCACTCACCTGCTTCACTTATTGACAGAACTGGCAGACAAGAAAAAGCAGAAACTTTCTCCAAAGCAGTTCATCGAGGCAAAGTAGCTGCGCATTACTGGAGCAGTACGCCCGCAGGGAGGGGCGGGTGGTACTGCTCGTAAGTTACAAGGACATACATGGGTTCGCCCATATCGAAGGCTCGAAAGTAACGGGGTCGGGAGTCTTTTCTGACAGACCAGTTCCCGGCGCGCTTACCTCATAGCGTCTCGACGCACAGCGAATAACCAAGCCTCCCTTACCGTCTTAATCACCTTCACTGCCTTTCTTGTTTGTTATAATCCCAAACCGTGAGACGACGAGATCGCATCGGCTCGGCCATCACAGTCGCGTGCTTCCTCTCCATTCTGCTGCTTCTGGAAGGATGCTACTCTACGCCACCTTACGCCACCTTCCCCCGGCGTCCACTTCCCAATCACCAGCGGCTCCCATACGCTTTTGCCTAGTGAGCGGCAACGCATCCTCATCTGGGGAGATCCTTTCCTGAGCAGCATGGCTGAAGAGTGGCTCCGATCTCATCACTATTCAAACATCCTGATGCAGCCTCGGATTCCCTACACTTCATCGGATCGCCAAGTAGTGCTTGCGGTCGCGGCAGAGGCGCATGCAGAGTTTGTGCTCGTTCTAGAGCGAGAAGCACTGAAGGAAGGGGCATTAATTCAGCCGAACTGCGGCGCACTCTTCAACATCACTGTCGATGTGCAAGGCCTTTCAGTGGAAGGCGGAGGAAGCGTCCTGCGAGGCAATGCCCCTTACCCTCACTGCGTCGAACGTAATGATCAGACCTTTCAAAACTTGACTTGCCAAGCCCTTGCCACCGCGTGGGGATTCCGCTCATCCGGGCAGCTCGAGATTCCCTCACACCTGGCATGCACAGCCGGCCAGAGCACCCCCGCACCGAACCGCTAGGTCCACACACGCAAATGAGGAGAGAAATATATGCCACAGGATAAAAGGTGTGGGGAGTCTCTTCTTGACAGGACGGCATCAACTTCGTCAGGAGCTCCGGCATGCCCTCGCCGTCCCCGATTGACTGCCGGAGACCTCGCCTACCCGTCCTGAACCACCGTCCTAAACAAAAACTCTCGACCTCTTTTCCTCTGGCCCGCTTGCCCAACGAGTCTACGCTCAAGTATATTGGCCTCATGAGTCAGATTGAGAGAGGAGCAGTTCGGTTTCTGTCTCAAGGGACAGCCTCGGCCGTTTTGGTCTTCTTTGTCTGTATCTGCGTATTCTTGCAAATGCTTGGCGCTCCGGTCACACTGCTTGGTGTACTTGTGTCGGATACGCCGGTGGAATCTCTCTCTGAAGACGTTTCAATTCCTCCGATCACGCCGGCGCCTGGCCTATCGAGTCTTTCTAGCTCATCTTCGGAGTTCCAACCTTCACCTCATCTTCTGATCCTCTCAACCGCAGTCTTTCATCCTCCCCAAGGGTAGCCTTCGTTCTCATCGTGCCGAATTGGTGTACGTGCTCCACTGAGACGTTCATGCGTGGATCATTCGCACCTCACCTCATGTGTGTGGCGGGTCCTTCGTGACTTCACGGGGTGGCTTCAAGTTTCGGACGATCATGTGCGGTAATGCTTGCTCCACGAACGACATCAGTCACTTGCATCGAGTGGACAAGCCATTGAGAAGAATGGAGAAACGACATGGCCAAGGTGAATTATTCCGATGGGTTATCACGTACGAACGTACTTAAATATCCGTTTCGGGGGGTGTCCCCATCCAACACGTCCCGCCAGACTGAAGACTTTCAAAAGAAGGTCGCCGAGGAGGTTGCGCAGATGGGCCGCAATGAGCTCGCGGTGGACGTGTCGAAGGATTTTGACGGCGTGGATCTTCAAGATCATATAATCAGGGAGCCTGATGATTCCCAGCTGCTCACGGTAGAACCCCCTCTGACTCTATCGAAGATCTATTCCAAACTGACAGCCGTTGAGCGACTCTGGGTGGCCCGGGTGGTCAAGGCGCATGGCAAAGAGGTGGTACTCGCTCGGTGGCCGGCTTACGAAGTCCACATAAACTACGTTCGGTACCTTCGTTAAACTCCAACGGACAGAAAAAGGGTCGCCCATTTCGAAGGACTGTTGCCGGTTGGCCTACCGACGCGGGATAATGTGTCGCTGAACGAACAACGCACACTGGATCAATCAGGAGACAAGAAGAAGTCCCCCCTCCCCTGTTTCCTTCTGAGGGGGAAGTGATGGGTCCTATTGGTGTGAAGGCGGAGGGTCGATCGGTCATGAATCTGAAGGGAGAGGATCAGCGGACTGCGCCCCGAGTTTGTGCGCAGTTTCGCGCCATGGTGTCGGGCTCCGCACAGCCCGAAGGGACGGGCGTCATCCTTGATCTTTCAAGGATTGGGTGCCGGCTGGAAAGCCCGCTCCTCATGTTGCCTGGCCTTTCGTTAGAACTGCGCATCGCTGTACCCGGCTTGGAGTGGGCGCTGACGATTGATGGGGCTGATGTGCAGTGGGCGAACGAGGAAACCGCCGGGCTGGCTTTTATTCGAATCAGAGAGACTGAACAGCAGCGACTCGACGACGTGATGACGACTCGGCTCGCGAGGAAGTCTGAAGGCGGCGACGAAGAACAGGTCGAGATGGTGCCGTTTGAGTTCCAAGGACTGGAACCGGTGCTTTCGAAAGACCCTGACCTCGCCATCAGCAAGGGACTATTGTGGTTCGCGCAAGACCGGGCGCAATTTCGGTTTCGAGGAGGGAGCCTGCTCGGCAGAGCGTTTCCTACATGCACGCCCGATTTCGCTGCCGCGCTCGCCGAGTTGGTCAAAGCAGGCGGCGACACGGAGGCAGATTTCTCCCTGGCGATTCTCCAGAACTATCTTGGTTCGACATCCACCGACGGTGTCTTGAAAGAGATTGTGTCGCGATTTCCACACGACGCTCGTAAAATGGGCGGAGTCCGGATCAGCCTCAACAGCACCGGTGTGGTCTCCGGTGAATTCGGGCTTGCGGAAGCATGGCAGGTCAAGAAGGAGTTGCTGACGCGATGGCTGACAGACGAACGACAGGCGGTCAAAGCGTTCGCCGAGCAGCACATGGCAGAGCTCGACCGAATGATCCTGGCAGAGCGGCGCCGTGTGGAGGCCGAAAGGGAACTGCGGGAGCGGAACCGACATGAGGACGAGTCAGGCCACGATCATGGGTACAGGGCGAAACCCTTCTAAATAGCAGCTTCCCTCCGCTTCCTTCCCTCAGAACGGCTCGAATCAGAAGCCCTTGCGCTTGAGCATATCCCCAGTTATAGGTTACATGGAGATAAGGCTACACCATGGCGGGAGAATAAGTAGATGAAGACAAACATATTGGTGACCACGTTGCTCTGTTGCGCGACGATCGTTTCGGCAGTTCATGCTGAGGAAATTGGGAGTGTCGACACGGAATTCAAATGGTTGGGGCCGGATCACAAGATTGTGGTTGAAGCGTTTGACGACCCAAAGATTGAAGGCATCACGTGTTATCTGAGTCGATCAAAAAAAGGAGGCTTGAAAGGTATGGTCGGATTGGCGGAGGAAACCTCAGATGCCTCACTTGCCTGTCGTCAAGTCGGTCCCATTCGCATTGTAGGTGAGCCGAAAGAAGGGGAAAAGGTCTTCAGTGAGAGTCGATCCCTGATTTTTAAGAAACTCCAAGTTGTCCGCTTTTTCGACAAGAAACGCCAGACCTACATCTATCTCGCCTATAGCGATCGCGTGATCGAGGGTTCTCCACAGAACGCCATCTCCACCGTGCCGATCCAATCCTGGTCAAGTCGATAAGGGCCTGGAGACCATTTAGCTGACACCCCCACCAGACGCCACAGTCTGTGGTCCCTTTTCCCCTCCGAAACACGACTGATAAAAGTGGGCCGCTCTGAGCGAGCCCGCTAGACTGACGTAGCCTTCTTAAAGGTCACGTCAAACAAAGACTCCGACTTTTTCTCTCCCGCAACCGACAAAACATTGACGCGTTGAAATCGGTTGCACCGTCAATGTGTTGAACATTATATACCCAATGTTAACTACGTATAGAGTAATTACGCGTAATACTGGCATTCATGCTTTGGCGCGGCTCTTGCTTAGATTCATCATCAGCTGTGAACGCACCCAACCAAGGAGGACTCAATGGAATGTCCAAAATGCAAGGGGATGATGATGTTGGAGCGGTTCTCGGATTTCTTTCTCGTGTTTTATGCCTGGAAATGCATTAATTGCGGCGCCATTATCGACCGCACCATTTCGAATAATCGCCGGAAGAGTCTGTCTGCCCGAGAATCTCGGACGGTTGCCGCGCGCTAAGACGATCCACACTCGGAGCTTGAGACACTCCGGCTCAGTGTGCAACGCGGCCGACCGCTTGGTGATGCAATCAGAGTAGAACGCATGGCGACGCGCTTCGGAATGGAATCGACGTTTCAGCCACGAGGACAACCGAAAGACTCTTGACCTGCCTCCTGTCGTTCATTCTCGATGCCGGAGTGCGGCTCGATTCAACGGAAGAGAGCTCTATCGACGTTTGGCGACTGCTGTATTGCATTTATCGGATTGGTCTTGCTGGGGCGGCTCTTTCCTTCATGTGGAAACCTCATCTATGGTATTCGCTGGAAATTCCGTTCAGCCTCCACCCTCCCCTTTCAATCGGTTGCGCCCTTCAAAGCCATAGACCTGCCGGATCCCACAAAGTAGAATGATCTGTTTTTTTCTTCAAAGCGTTGAGGCAATACGCTTCTGTTGCGATTGGTCTTTGGTGAAAGGATGATGTCGATGTGGCGTTGTGTCTTTGCCATGCTTGCGGTTCTGGCCTGCGCGTCAGGGGCAGGACCAGAGTGCGTTGTTGCAGCACAGTCCATTGAGGAGGCAGAATTTTCGTATGAGCGTGGCGATTATACACAAGCCGCCCGCCTCTTCAGTCCCCTGGCGGAGCAAGGAGTGGCATCGGCACAGTTCTATCTTGGCCTCATGTATGAAAAAGGACGAGGCGTCCGGCAGGACCACTCCACGGCACTCACGTGGTTCCGCAAGGCGGCGGCGCAGGGCTACGCCGGCCCCCAGAACAATCTGGGCCTGATGTATGAGCGGGGACGAGGCGTCCGGAAAGACGTCGTTCGCGCGCTGATGTGGTACACCGTCGCCGCCGCCATGTTGACTGGCGATGAGGGGGAGACAGCGATGAAGCGTCGAGACCATCTGACCTCACAAATGACCGCCGCCCAGATCGAGGAGGCGCAGGAGCTGGCGCGGCGTTGTCAGCAGTCTCAGTTTAAAGAGTGCAATTAGCGCGCGCGGTATGAACGAACCGCCCTCCATGGCACATCCCCGCGATCCCTTGCACGGGATCACATTGGAAACCATCGTCACGACCTTGGTCGCACGGCATGGCTGGGAAAAACTCGGCGCACGAGTCCCTATCCGCTGTTTTCGTCATCACCCGACGATCAAGTCGAGTCTGACGTTTCTGCGGAAGACACCGTGGGCACGCAAGCGCGTTGAACAGATGTTTATCGCCGAACTCCCCTAACACGTCCTGGCACGATGGCTTCCAACGCGACCATCTATAAAGCCGTGCTGCAGATCGCAGATCTGGATCGCCAGTACTTCCAGGATCATGCACTCACGCTGGCGCGCCACCCGTCCGAGACCGAGGAGCGCATGATGGTGCGAGTGCTCGCCTTCGCGCTCCACGCAGACGAGGCCTTGTCATTCTGCCGCGGGGTAAGCACCGAAGATGAACCAGCTCTGTGGCAACGGGATTTCACCGGCGCGATCGATCTGTGGATCGAGATCGGTCAGCCCGACGAGAAGACTCTGCGACAGGCGTGCGGTCGCTCCAAACACGTCATCGTCTATGTGTATGGAGCCCGCAGCGCCGAGGTCTGGTGGGCGAACCAGAGCCCATCGCTCGACCGGCTGAAGAACCTCGCCGTGACGCTGCTCCCGATGGAGGGCGTCCGTGCCCTTGCGTCGATGGCGAAACCCAGCATGCAATTACAATGGACCATCCAAGACGGACATCTCTGGATCACAGACGGTGTCCAGACACTCCATCTTGAATTACAGCGATTGAAAGGCTGACGCTGAGAGACGCTCCCGCAGGGGAACAGAAAATGGGCCGGGCAGTCTTTCTCGCAGGGTTCACTTGCACCTTTCTTTTCACCCTTTGCTAGAATGCATTATCCGGCGAGGGATCTATGCCCAAAGTCACCGGTATCGGCCTTTGTTTCTGTGTCCTCCTTTTCATCCTTGCGTCCTGCGGAGACCCCGGTTATCAGGTCCGTCAGCTCCGGGGATATGGTGAGATCCCGCCTGGGGAAACCTGGGTAGCCGTCGATAGCGCATACCAATCCCCATCGCGGGAAATGGTGTACTATGATCCCAAGACGATTCGCCGAGACGGAGATCTCGTGACGCTGTGGCAGTTAACAGACTATAAGTGGATGCAAGGGAATGCGCCGTTTGGGAGATTCATGATGGGCCCTCACCGGTTTTTATCGACGAAGACGCACATGGAGTTTGACTGCGCCCACAACACAGTTCGGCTGTTGGCGTCTTCTGAATTTTCCCGGCATATGGGCACCGGAACTCAAAATGCGGTATTGGTCGAACAAGGCCATGGGCAACCAGTGGAACCAGGCAGCATCAATCAGGCGCTATGGGAAGTGGCCTGTGGGGTGACCAACACCTCCAGTTGAGTTCCGCCCCTATTCGTTCCCGACTTACATGTTCAATGCAGTAGAACTAAAAGTGCCCCCGCTTGCGCTCGTATTCTTATTCGGCGCGCTGATGTGGCTCGTCTCTGCCTATTCTAGGTTCACCATCGCATTACCATGGCGTTCGACATTCGCTGTTATTTTTTTCACCGTAGGATCAGCGATCGTGCTGGCCGGCGTCTTGACGTTTCGCCGGATGAAAACCACCGTCAATCCACTCACACCGGAAGCGACCACGACGATGGTCACTTCGGGCATCTACCGCTTCACCCGTAACCCGATGTACCTGGGCTTCTTCTTGGTTCTTGTTGGGTGGGCGATATATCTCTCTAACCTACCGGCCTTTGTATTCCTACCGCTCTTCGTGTGGTACATGAATCGTTTTCAAATTCTACCCGAGGAACGAGCCTTGGGCACCAAATTCTCAGAGGCATTTACACGGTACAAGCGTTCAGTTCGCCGATGGATATGATCGCTCAATTCTCAGCCTCCCTGAAACCATCACGCCTGAAAAACAGTAGCGAAAAGATGCTCACTTTCTTTTCAGCAGCCAGACATTCTCTTTGGCCGGTGCTTTTCCCTTTAATCCACCTGCGACTTCTGTGCTGGAAACAAGCGTGAGATCGTACGTCGTGGCGTAGTGCCGGTGGACTTCTTCGTTATTCACGGAAAACGGTGGGCCTTCCATCAGGCTCTGGTCGTACTCGTAGCAAAGAAGTAATTGGGGCGACTTGTTAGTAATTTCCGTAAGGTGTGCGGTATATCGGGTTCGCAGGTCTTCGGGGAACGCCACCAGCGCCGCCCGGTCGTAGACGGCATCGACCGGGCCGAGCATGTTTCCGGACACTGTAAAGATATCGCCAACAAAGATGTCGAGATTGTTCGCGCTCCACTGCTCGACGTCACCAACGGTCTCGATTTCAGGTTGCATGCCGAGTTCTATGAATAATTGCTCAATGGCAAGTTGACTCAGTTCGACTCCCGCCACGCGATAGCCACGGGACAACAACCACGAGATATCCAGCGTTTTCCCGCACAAGGGGACAAAGATTCGGCGGCCTTTGGCTATCGACAGCTCGTGGAAATGTTTGACTAAGAGTGGGTTCGGTTTGCCTTCGTGGAAACCAATTTCATTTTTCTCCCACCGTTGGTGCCAAAAACTTGAGTTCATGTTAATCCCCTTCACATATGATAATTAGGCAAATGAGCAGCATCGCACACACCGAGGCACTACGCGCTGACGTAAGATATTTGAGATTGTTTCATCAGTTGTCAAGCATCATTCAGCTCCGCTTCGGCGTGCGATGGCACAGAAAAGGAAATCGCAACGGTTTTGGCTTTTCCTTCTTGTTTACGAGATTTCGTCCTCGCTCATTTCTTCTGTTAGAATTTTTGCTATGGGACGACGATACGATCCTATGGATGGCGGGTACGCAGCCTGGAGGAGAGCCGGGCTGACACGTTAGAATAGCCGCCGTTCGTCTACCCACAAGTCTTCCGAAGGGTAAGCCATGGCAATCACTGATACCTACGTTGTGACCGTCTTGTTGGACGTCAACGAGAGACAGGATGTCGATGACAGAGCTGAAAGTCGATCCTACCTCGTGGCCGATCGCACTTCAGGCGAGGCAGTCATCATCGATGCCGTCATCGAAAATGTCGAGCGCGACCTCCGAATTACCAAGGAGCTTGGGCTGACCCTCCTCTTCGCTATTGAAACGCACATCCACGCCGATCACATTACAGGGGCCTCGCTCATTAAAGAGCGAACCGGGGTTCAGATCGTGTATGGAGGCGGCGCCAAAGGCGCAGTCACCGGCGCGGATCAATTCCTGTTCGAGGATGAGGCGCTGCGGTTCGGCCACACGGTCCTGACGGCACTCGCGACTCCGGGTCATACAGATGGCTGCACAAGCTACATGTTGCCTGGTGCTGTTTTCACGGGCGATGCGCTGTTCATCCGCGGCAATGGGCGAACCGACTTACAGGGTGGCTCCGCGGAGAAATTATTCGACTCTGTTCGGAAGAAGCTGTTCGCGCTGCCGGACGACACGATTGTCTATCCCGGACATGATTATCAAGGCCGAGTGTCTTCTACGATCGGGGAGGAGAAGCAATTCAACGAACGCCTGAACCTCTCCATCAACAAAGGCACCTTCGTCGAGATGATGAATCGGAGAAAAACGCCCCGTCCCGTGAAAATGGATATCGCCATTCCCGCCAACATGAACGCGGGCCGGATGGTCGGATCATGAAAAGAAGACATAAAACTGAACCGGCTTTGCTTCGCAATGCCAGCCTAAAATCCATATAGCATAAACCTGCGTCCATACAGCACCAGTGCCCACCCAATGTAGGATACCGCGCTGCGTCATGGTCAGATACAATCGCGCCACCATAGGGAGGTGGCGATGATGCACTTTTCCCATAGGCGAACCTACCAACGGTTTCCTTTCCATGCTCCGCTTATTCTCGGCGGAGAATCGTTTATTGATGAAGGCACGCTTCGGAACCTCTCAATGCACGGTTGTTCGATGATCTGCGATCGCGAACTGCCGCTCGGCAGCACGGTGAGGGTAAGTCTGCTCTTGCCGGATCAACTGTCCGCGTTGCCGATTGAATCGGGCCGGATAACCTGGGTGCAGGGAAATGAATGCGGGATTGAATTTGTGCAGTTGCCGCTGCAGTCGCGGCTGCGTCTCAATCGCACGCTGCGAGTCGAGCTGATTCAATTTCTGAACGCACGCAAGAATCGGGAGGTAGAAACACGTATCGC
>JAHBWU010000091.1 GCA_019636835.1 Nitrospira sp. | reverse complement strand
AGCACACCCAATTCGGCGCTACGGAGATTATGCGGTATAATTTAAGACGCTATGTTTAGTTTCATCACTCGTCCAGGACGAGGACCTCTTAACAGCGCTTCGGTATTTGGGCGCACCACCGATATCGACCGACGATCTTGAAACGTTGCTGGGTAACACACTCGCGCCCACGCTGATCGCTCACGATTCTGAACGAGCGAAGAGCCTAGTTCACATTCTCCGTCGTATCCTTGATCCCAAGCGATTCCCATGGATTTATGAGAATCGATCCGCCTCCAAAATCGAAAAGAAAGCCGCCGTTTTGGCATCTTCAGTGGCGGCCTCGGCTCAACGTGTTCAGACATCGAGGCGATCTGATGAACGGGATGCAGTTGAAGGAGCGGTGAGAGCTTTGCTTCTTGAGATGGGATGGACAAGAGAGCCGTCTCCGAGGAGGGGGATACAGGTATTGCTTACGGATGCCCCACAAAAGGCCAAGTTCATGATCGGGTGTACGTTAGGAGAACATAATGCCGACATTGTCGTAAGGCTTGCTGACGGACGGGTACTTGCGTTGGAGTGCAAAGCATCGAATTCTGAAATCAATAGCCGCAAACGTATCAATAAGGAGGTAGCTGTTGATGCCGGAAGCTGGGTCAGGCAATTTGGCGAGCAGAATGTCGTTCCGGCTGCGGCGATCCAAGGAGTGTTCAACCCTGCCTATCTTATCCAGGCACAGAACACGCCAGTAGTATTCTTTTGGGCGCATCGACTCACCGACCTAAAGCGCTTTCTGCAACGGTCACGGTGCTAGCCGGTCGCGTCTAAGGCATCCGTCGATCCCTTGTCACCTGTCGAAAGGTCGGCATTACCGGGGACGGGAGATTCCAAGCTTCCGCATCTTAGAATGGAGGGTCGTCCGTTTCATCCCGAGCCTAGCGGCAGCCCCCCCAGGACCACCGAGAGTCCACTTCGAATCGCGCAAGACTTGCAGAATGTGCTTCCGTTCGGCCTCTTCAAGCGTCACGACCGAATCATGCGACGGAGTCGTCGGTGACTTGAGCTCAGATAGTTGCACGACCAGATCGGAGCCGGTCGACAAGATCACTGCCCGCTCGATGAAGTTTCCCAGCTCGCGCACGTTGCCAGGCCAGAGATAGGCCTGCATGGCTTTCATCGCCTCGACAGGAATCGTTTCAATGCGTTTCTTCATCCGCATGGCGAATTTTTGGGCAAAGTGTCGGGCCAGGACAGAGATGTCCTCTACACGCTCGCGCAGCGGTGGAACGGTAACCGGGAAGACTTTGAGACGGTAGTAGAGATCACTGCGAAACTTCTGTTCATCCACCATTTGATCGAGGTCGCGATTGGTTGCCGCGACGACCCGTACATTCGTGCGAATGGTGCGAGTGCCGCCCAGCCGTTCGAATTCCTGCTCCTGAAGCACCCTGAGAAGCTTGACCTGGAGTTCCAGGGGAATTTCTCCAACTTCGTCGAGGAACAGCGTGCCCCGGTCGGCCAATTCAAACCGGCCGACCTTGGTCGCAATCGCCCCGGTGAAGGCTCCCTTTTCGTGTCCGAATAATTCGCTTTCGAGCAAGCCGGTCGGAATCGCGGCGCAATTCAGTTTCACGAACGTGCGCTCCCGCCGGTTGCTCAAATTGTGGAGTGCGCGAGCGACGAGCTCCTTCCCGCAGCCTGTCTCACCCAGAATCAAGACCGTAGAGTCCGTGGGGGCGACCGTCTCGATCTGCTTGAGGACCTGCTTGAGGGCACGACTCTCGCCGACAATTTCTTCAAAGTTGTAGTTTGTCTGAATTTCTTCTTCAAGGTACAGTTTTTCTTCCGTTAACTTGTCCTTCAGCTGGGCGATCTGCTTATAGGCCAAGGCGTTCTCGACCGCGATGGCGACCTGCTGCGCGACCTGGCTGAGCAACTCGACGTCCTCCGACGTAAAGCCGTCATCCCTTCGTCGCCCCACATTCAATGCGCCGAGCGTGCGTTTGTGCGCAAGGAGCGGGAGGGAGCAGAACGATTTCACCCCGCGATCAAGAAGGTCCTGCGCGCAAGGTGAGGAGCTTGCCATCTCTTTCAGATCCTGTTCTCTAAATAACGTGGCTTTGCCGGTGTTGATCGCGAGGCAGGACGGAGACTCCGTGCTCTCCTCCATTGTTCCTTCCTCGACGAAACTTTCATTCTTCTGAAAATCCAACACATGAATACGCCACTCGCCGGTTTCCTCGTTGCAGAGCAGCAAACTTGACCCGTCGTGCTGGATCACTTTTCTCAAACACTCACTGACGGCCGTGAACAAGTCGTTGAGGTCCAGATGGGTGATGACGGCGTTATTCACTTCAAGCAGCAACCGTTGATGGTCACGCTCACGCGTGAGCTGCGATTGAGTGGACTGCGCGCGTTCGTAGTTCAGGGCGTTTTCGACGGCGATGGCCACCTGTTTCGCAATCTGGTGCATGAATTCGATCTCGGATGCTTCGTAGGTTCGGCGCTCCAGGCTGCCGAATCCCAGGGCGCCGAGGCGTTGGTTCGCGGTGGTCAGCGGCACGGCGCAGAAAGACTGCACGTCGTTCTCTTTCAGCATCGCGATCAATTTTTGAAAACGATGTTCGTACGCAATGTCGGGCACGGTCAAAGGTTGCTGCGTTTTCCAGACGAGCCCGCCGGGGGACTCCTCGATCGATAATTCGAGACCCGGCTTGATCGTTGCGGGCATCGACGTGACTAACAACCGGAGACGCATGATATTCTTTGCCGGATCGTGCAGCACGATGTTGATGTAGTCGAAGGGCACGATGCGGGGAAGCCGCTGGGCGAGATCGCGCAAAAAGCGGTCCGCGTCATGATGAGACGCAATGGATTCCGTGACCTCCAGTAGAAGACGTAGCCGATCCCGATCATTGGCCAGATCCTGATGGTGCAGGATGTTGTCGACCGCCACTGCAACCTGTTTCCCGACCTGCCGAAGAAACTCCACGTCCAACTCGCTATACGCTTCCTTCCGCAGGCTCGAAAATCCCATGGCACCCAGTCGTCGTACGGCGGTGGTCAAGGGAACGATGCAAAATGAATTGACGCCGTCCTCCTGCATACGATGAAGGACTTTCGGCCAACGATGTTCGTCGGCAAGGTTGGACACGAGAACCGGCTGCTGTGTGAGGAAGACCAAGCCGGCGGGAGTTTCATCGACAGGCTCCTCATGGCCGCCCAGGAGCTCAGCCGGCACGTTCGCTTGAATGGTCTGGAGGCGGATATGGTTGCGCATCGGATCGTGCAAAGAGAGAGACACAAAATTCACATGCACCACGCGGGAGAGCCGCTGAACGAGATCTCGAAAAAGTTCGTGTAAATCGCGGTGCGCAGAGATCGCTTCCGCGACCTCCAATAGTGCCTGGTG
This sequence comes from Nitrospira sp., assembly GCA_019636835.1. GTDB lineage: Bacteria > Nitrospirota > Nitrospiria > Nitrospirales > Nitrospiraceae > Nitrospira_D. The sequence goes on along the minus strand of JAHBWU010000091.1, from coordinate 9,464 downwards.
CCGCTCTGTCAGAGTGCCATCCGGCGATGCCAATGTGGGATCCATAGTTGCGTTGTAGTATGACGTATCGGATTGTCGCGGCTCAATAGGGGGCATTCAACCGGCCTCCCGGAGGTCTCTGTTCGGTAGGTTTGCCGTTGGCTTGGAGAGAGAATCAAGAGGCCATGACTTGACAGTATGTTTTTGACGTCATGGTTGCTTCTCTTCGCCCGGCAGACCGGTGATCTCTCTTAACGGCCTGACTTCGACTGTTCCAATACGAGCACCAGGTACCAGCTTGGCGGTACGAACGGCGTCATCCCGATCCTGGGCTTCGATGAGAAAGTACCCGGCGAGCTGCTCTTTTGTCTCGGCGAATGGCCCATCGGTTACCGTTGCCTTTCCGTTGCGCACCCGAACGACGATTCCTGTTGCCTCAGGCTGTAGGGGAGAGGCATGAACGTATTGTCCTTTCCCGTCGAGCTGGTGGCAGAGCTGAATTGATTCCGCGAGCATGTCCTTCCGCTCGGCTTCTGGAATCTTGTTAAACTCATCTTCGTTGTGGTGAACCAGCAACAGATATTTCATGAGGTACCCTCCTGTGACATAAGATAGCCGCTCGGATGGGTTGAAATCGACAGCTGAGTCCCCGATCCTGGCTGGTTCGGTAAAGAAGGGAACGCTGAAGGTCGTCGGCGCCGTCTACGACTTGCACAGCGGCAAGGTCACGACGTTCGGATGATGAGTCTGTAGGGTCATTAAGAGATGTCTTAACGTGTTTGGTGCCGTATCTTATTATGGAGAAACGGGCCATGGGCAATAGGATTCCATTCATGGACACCAAAACGTCGAACCTTCAGTCGGAGATTCATCTTGAAACAGTCTAAAATGTCGGTGACCTAAAACGAATCGGTTCCGGGAGGGTTCCCTCAAGTCCGTTCTCTCAAAAAGGAGATGATTGATGTCTCGCAACGTGGATGCGATTCCGAAGGGCTATGAAGGCGCGACGCCTTATCTCATTGTTAAGGATGCCGCTCGTGCGCTTGAGTTTTATCAGAAGGCGTTTGGAGCGATGGAAATCATGCGCGTCGCGGGTCCAGGCGGATCCGTGGGCCATGCGGAAATCAAGATCGGCAAGGCGATCATCATGCTGGCGGACGAGTTTCCTGAGATGAATTGCAAAAGCCCTCAATCGTTCGGCGGCTCACCCGTGAGCATCATGGTGTACGTAGCGGACGTGGACGCGTTCGTGAAACATGCCGTCGCGGCCGGTGCAAAAGTGATCACTCCGGTTGAGAACAAATTCTATGGCGACCGTTCCGGCAGCTTGGAAGATCCATTCGGCCACCACTGGCACTTCGCCACACATGTGGAGGACGTGCCGGCGGACGAGCTGGCGAAACGTGCGGAAGCCTTCATGAAACAACAGGGCAACGCTTAGTGTTCCCGGTAGGCCGCGCCCTTAGCTGCAAATATCAACGATCCTTGAATCTCGCTGGATTGCGCCGCGTATTCTTATTCAGTCCAATCTATTTTCGTTACCACTCGTGCACATTGTGCTTTCGCAACCGTGCGTGAGCTGTCACCTGTCCTTCGGGACTGCCGGTGATTGACGGGCGGTTGTGAACAAGATCACTATCCTTCCTGGTATCCAAGTAGATACACACCTGTATCTCTGTTAGTACGCGTCGCTCTCAGAAAAACATCTTCGCAGCTTCAGCTGCCCCTTCAGTCTTGATGATTCGAACCTCGCAGCGAGGTGGAATGGATTTTGCGGATACGCGTGAGACATCTGAGAGATCACGTACATATCACGATTGAATTTTTCACGATAGAGATCTGTGGCGGCCTTCATCAAGCGAGGAGGTAATTACGATGCCGATATTGAAAACATTTGTGTATCTGGTGTTTGGGCTGGTGGTGTCAATTGGAAGTCTGCTGAGCAATCCTGAATCTGTGACTGCTCAGACATCTCAGACCGAGGTGTCTGAGGCCGACTTCGAGGCTGCCATTGAAAAAACCCTGCGACAACATCCGGAGCTTATCTTTCGAGCGTTAGAACAGGATCCGGTGATGCTCGCGGATCTGGCAGAGCGTGGAGTCGAACTGCGCAAGGCGAAAGTCGAGGAAGCCCGATGGCGAGCTGAACTGGCTCACCCAAAAGTTCCACAGCTCACGGACAATCGTCCGGTCCGTGGCGCGCGCCAGGCCCCTGTAACCATCGTGGAGTACAGCGATTTTGAGTGTCCCTACTGCCGGGCCGTCTCCCCGACGTTGCAGGAAGTCCTCACCGCATATGGTGATGCAGTCCGACTTGTCTATAAACATAATCCGCTCAGCTTTCACACCACGGCTGAACCTGCAGCGAGGTATTTCGAAGCCATCGCGCTCCAAAGCGAAGAGCAGGCATGGCGGTTTCATGACCTCGTTTTCCAGCAACAGCGGAGCTTGTCTCGCGGCATCGAAGTATTGAAGGAGATTGCTTCAGTGCTGGAGGTCGATCAGGCGCGACTCGAGCGCGATCTGCAAAGCGACACGGTAAGCCGGCGCATTGCGGCTGATCGTGCCGAGGCCGAACAGTTCGGCTTCGATGGTACACCGGCGTTCGTCATCAACGGCGTGTCATTGATCGGCAATCACCCGAAACAGGATTTCGACCGCATCATCAAGAAAATGTTGCCGGACACGCACGCGATGGCCAGGTAATCGACGGCTGGAAGTCAGTGTGGAGAAGACAGGCGAGAGCGAATGGTCATAAACGAATTGTGCCCGGCTTCCACTTGGTTGAGTGAGAAAGGGAGCACACCGATGAAAAGCACAATCCTATCCATCCTGTTCCTGGGTGCCATCCTGCTGGGCTCGACCGCCCACGCGGATCTTTGCAAGAGTGTGACGGAACTGGTACGGCCCGTCACTCCCGGAATTGAGAATGATGAGAAACTCTACGAAGAACTCTTTTCCGATGCGACGTACCAGGGAGACCGGCGCTGGAATGGAATCATTCTGCAGTGCAATCGCCAGCGAGACACAAAAGGCGATGAAGTACTGAAAATCACCGGATCGGCTGCCGGCAATGGAGAGACTGAGGTATTGAAGGCCGCCGATCTCGATCCCAAAGTCATCCGGGGACATTACGATTTTGTGGGATTACCGATCGGCTCGCTGCTCGGTTTCAAGTACGTCTACATGCTGAGTAAGGAAGACGGCGTGTGGACCATGATCATTCCCTATAAGCCTCTATTCAATGAGCTGGTTGAAGGCCGTGTCGATTTCGATCCGAGTCATGCCGAACAACTGTACGATGCTTCGCAGGTGTCCGATCCATCCGATAACGTGCAAGTGTTCGCGCTGAACTCCGATGCCAAACCCATCTCCAGTACCCTCTGTTCCACATCGACGTATTTCCCCGGAGATGCCGGCAAGTACGATGACAAACAGCTTCATCGCCGAGACCCTGAGAATAAGTTCATCAGTCACGGCTTGATTGAGTACCGGTATGAAAAAGACGGGGACACCTTCACCGGCTGTCGTGTGAAGAAAAATATTGATCTGTATTGGCGATGGGATGGGGGTCGCAACCAGGCCGTGAAAGTGACGCCGCAAGGGTGGATTCTTGATAACTTCGTGCGAACCAGCGAGGCCTATTGGAGCATTCCGGGAATATTCCGGCTGAAGCTGCTTCTCGAAGGCCACAATGACGCCTCCTTTCCGCAGTCGACGCGAAATCTCTTTCAGAAAGGGGATCATCTGACGGTTCGCTTTGCCACCAAGTTCCTCCGAGCGCACTTCAATCAAATGTACAAATCGAACGTGTTTCAGCCCAACAACTTTTCAACGATGACCATCGATGGAAGTTATTGGCACGAGGTGGGCCACGCCTTCGGGCTCGACGATGAATACGGATTTGTGGAAGACGAGGGCAAGAAGAGCTGTAAAAACACGCGCTTCACCGGGCTGTACGACACGTTGTCCTATCAGATGTGTGACGGAGGGGCGACGGAGAAGCGTACGATCTACCAGTACATCGCTGTCTCTCGATACCTCACGAAGCAGCAGGAATGCAATCACGACAACGATTGCGGAGCCGGCCGGTTCTGCAATGCGGGACTCGATCTCAAGAAGAATCAGTGTATGGCCAAGAAGGCTGATGACGAAACATGCGATATCGCCGGAGGCGATCACCAGTGCAAGAGCGGCTATTGCAAGTTGTCCCGGTGCTACACTCCCAATTCGGTGCCGATGGGTGAAACGTGTTATCTCAATGATGCGTGCAAAGAGGGGAAATGCAGCAGCCTGGACGGAACGAAGGGCACGTGTGTGTGCCAGGCGGATGCAGACTGTGGGCTGGGCAAATACTGCAATGCCGGGTTGGACATCACCAAGAACAGTTGCGTGGTGCTCAAGGAAAACAATGAGACGTGCGACATAGCCGGCGGCGGCCATCAATGCAAGAGCGGCTTCTGCAAATTCTCTCGTTGCTACACGCCGAATTCCGTTGACATGAGCGACACGTGCTACAACGATGATGCGTGCAAGGAGGGCAAGTGCAGTGCCGTGGACGGCGCGAAGGGTACCTGCGTCTGTAAGGAGGATTCAGACTGTGGTGCGGGCAAGTGGTGCGATGCCGGTTTTGACACCAAAGTGAATGCCTGCCGGCCGAAGCTCGACAAGGGCGAGAAGTGCGGCTCGGTTGGCACATTCGGCAACGATCACAAGTGCAAATCCGGAAACTGTTCAGGAGCGCCGAACTATAAGTGCAAATAACTCAACCTGCGGCTTGTATCCGGCAGGTCGCCGAAGGGAGAAATTACCATGAACGCGATACGAGCGAACTGGTTGATGTGCTTCCTGATTGCATTCTGTCTAGCCACGATGTGGTCTCTTGATATGGCCTCCACGGTCTCTGCCGGCAAAGACGCTGAGAGCGGGGAGCCCAGCAAGGCTCGCAAGAAAGTCGGGCAAGGGAAAGCTGAGTCCAAAGCGGGTATTGGGCTTCAGCTCACACCTCATCAAACTGCCGTGCTCGATCGCTGCGAGGTCGAAGCACAGGTCCTCTACAAACCTTGCATGAACAAGACCGGCGACGAACTGGAGGAGTGTTCCCGTGCCTACGACAAGGCTGTGAATGCCTGCGTGGATCCGGGTCCTCCATCAGAGGGACAGAAATCAGAAAATACCTATCGCATCCCCTTTACCGACGGCACCAATGTGCATGTCGGCCGAGGGTTTGGCGACCACAATCCACGGGGCCGGATCGATATGCGAGGCAAAGGACTCGGCACTCATCGGATCGTGGCGGCGGCTGATGGGACGATTCGCCATATTCAGGACAGCCGTTCGAAAAACCAGCATCCGATCAGGATCCTGCGCAACACCGATGATTGTTTCAACAACTTTGTTTGGATAGAGCACACGAACAACGAATGGTCGAAGTATTCACACATGCAGTTCGGTACGACAACCACGAAGGCTAAACTCAAGGAGGGGGACAAGGTGTCGCAGGGCGACTATCTGGGCGATCAGGGAGACGTCGGATGCGCCGCGCCGCCGCATCTGCATTTTGAGATCGTCAAGGTGAAAGAGGACGATTCGAACCCCGGAGTCGATGACAAGAGCGGTGATCTCCTCGGTTATGGGATCCCAGAACAACGGAATCCCATTTTCTCCGATCTCACGGGGAAGTCCTTTACACTCAAGGACGGCGAGAACTACATCGCGGGCGGGTTGCCCACGTGCCGCAAAGACCCGGAGTGTCCCGAAGGCTATTACTGCAACGCCGGCGTGGATCTGGCAAAGAACCGATGCATGCCGCTCAAGAACGACAACGCAACATGCGACGTCGCAGGCGGTGGCCATCAATGCAAGAGCGGATATTGTAAGTTCGGCCGCTGTTACACCCCGCATTCCGTAAGTTTCGGCCAGACCTGTTATGTCAATGATGCCTGTGCGGAAGGGAAGTGCAGCGATCTCGAAGGATTCAAAGGCGTCTGCGTCTGCAAGTCCGATGCGGAATGTAGCGACGATAAGTACTGTGATGCGGGCGCCGATCTCAACTTGAATAAGTGTCAGGACAAAAAAGCGGACAACTCCACGTGCGATGTCGTCGGGGGGGGGCATCAGTGCAAGAGCGGATATTGTAAGTTCGGCCGTTGTTACACGCCCAATTCGGTCGACAGGGGCGACGCGTGCTACAACGACGATGCCTGCAAGCAAGGCAAATGCAGCGCCGTTGATGGCGCCAAAGGGACATGCGTGTGCCAGAAGGATCCCGATTGCGATTCCGGCGAGTATTGCGACGCAGGCTTGGACTTTAAGGAGAACAAGTGCCGCCGTAAGCTGGACGAAGGGGAGAAGTGCGGCTCAGTGGGCACGTTCGGCAACGATCACAAATGCAAGTCCGGCGCATGTTCAGGCGCGCCGTTCTATAAGTGCAAGTAGCTCGATTCGCCGTCTGTACCTAACAAACGTGCGAACTGAAAAAGTTCGAGCAGCAGCGCAGCTGAGGTCATCATGTCCGAAAATGGCGAGCAGGGTCTCATCTGCCACGGCTATAATGACACCCATGATGCTCGATTCCGTCACCTGCTACCGCGCGCTGCGGGCGCGCGATGTGCGTTTCGATGGACGCTTTTATGTCGCGGTCTCATCGACGCGCATCTATTGCCGACCGGTCTGTACGGTGAAGCCGCCCAGATTCGAAAACTGCCGGTTCTACCTGAGCGCTGCCGCGGCTGAGGTAGCCGGCTACCGTCCTTGTTTACGTTGCCGTCCCGAACTCGCACCGGGCAATGCGAGTGTGGATGCGACCACGCGCCTGGCACAGGCCGCGGCAAGCTTAATCGAGGATCGTGCACTTGATCCTGGCGGATTGGGAGGTGTCGCATCGAGCCTCGGCATCACCGACCGGCATTTGCGCCGGGTATTCGGCGCCGAGTTCGGCGTCTCGCCCGTCGAGTTTGCTCAGACGCAACGCCTGCTGCTTGCTAAACGCCTGCTCACCGATACCAGTTTACCGATCACCGAAGTAGCATTTGCGAGTGGCTTTGAGAGTCTGCGGCGCTTCAACGCGCTCTTCAGGCAACGATATCGCTTGCAACCTGGACAGTTGCGCCGGCGCGCGAATATTACGGAGATCCCGGTTGCCGATGCCCTGAACTTCGAGCTAAGTTTCCGCCCGCCTTACGACTGGCCGGCGATGAGGACGTTTCTCGGTGCACGGGCGATTGCCGGTGTCGAGATGCTCGATGGCTCTTGTTACCGCCGCACTGTGCGCGTGACGGCAGAGGCCAAGGATCATTTGGGATGGATCGAGGTCGGATTGTCGCACAAAAAGCCGGCGCTGCATGTCGTGGTCTCTTCATCGCTTGTCCGGGTTCTGCCTCCGGTGCTCGCACGCGTCAAGGCGCTTATGGATCTCTCCTGCAATCCGACCGAAGTAGCGGGCGTGTTGGGTGAGTTGGCGCAGCGTCGTCCCGGCATGCGCGTTCCGGGTACGTTCGACGGATTCGAAGTGGCAGTACGTGCGATTGTTGGGCAACAAGTGACTGTTGCCGCGGCACGGACCATCGCTGGTCGCTTTGCCGCCGCGCTCGGCGATCCGATCGAGACGCCGTTTGAAACGCTGACTACGGTATTCCCCTCCGCGGCGCGCGTGGCCAATGCTGCGGTTGACTTCATCGCACGACTGGGGATGCCGACGGCACGCGCACGTACAGTGATGGCGCTTGCGCGTGCCGTAGCAGACGGTGACCTGACCCTGACGCCTCACACAGATCTCGATGTGACATTGGAGCGGTTGCGCACACTACCCGGTGTGGGGGAGTGGACTGCGCAGTACATCGCCATGCGGGCGCTTGCATGGCCGGATGCATTTCCCCATACCGATCTCGGCGTCATGAAGGCGCTGAAGGAGAAGAATGCGCGCCGCGTGCTCGAAGCCGGTGAGGTCTGGCGGCCGTGGCGTGCGTATGCCGTGATGCAGCTCTGGCATTCACTGACCAAGGAGTAATCATGTCGTACTACGACTATTATCAAAGTCCCCGTGGACGCATATTGCTGGTCGCCGATGATCAAGCGTTGACGGGCGTCTATTTCACCGGGCAGAAGTATCATCCCCGCATCGACGAGATGTGGAAACGAGCCGACAAGCATGAACCGCTACGCCAGGCCAAACGCGAGCTGTCGGAATATTTCGGCGGCAAGCGGACGAGGTTTACAGTCAAGCTCGCGCCGCAAGGCACACCGTTTCAGCGCGCGGTGTGCGAGGCGATTGCGGGTGTCCGGTTCGGTCAAACCATCGCGTATGCCGAACTGGCAGAGCGTGCAGGTTACCCCGGCAGTGCGCGAGCGGCCGGCGCAGCCACCGGCCGCAACCCGATCAGCATCATCGTGCCTTGCCACCGCATCGTCGGCTCGAACGGTTCACTGACCGGCTATGCCGGGGGCTTGGAAAAAAAGCGCGCCCTCCTAGTGTTGGAAGGGTGTGGTTATGCCCTGGAGAATATTGAATGATTGGGGAACTGACGAGTCAGGATGTCTGAGGACCGCTTAACGATCGTTGAGATGATGAAACGGCGTAATCACGGGAATGTCATTCGAACGGTATCAACAGTTTTCCGATCGCAGATGCACCTTGTACCCATTGGTTGAGCCCTTCGACGTTGTGCGGTGAGGGGAAGTTCGGCAACACTATTATAGGTGTTCGTTCATTCACGGAGGCGAGAAAGTTCTATATGAAGTTGCCGGATCGGATATATCACCTGGCGGAAGCCGCAAACTGGCCGTCGATCCAACGTCATGGACTGCTGTCTGCCGGCCGGTTGATGGAAGTTGCGGGACTAACCAGTGCGGATCGAGATCGACTGAGGAGGACGCAACGGCTGGCACATACCGAACTGCGCAATGGGGTGCAGATTCGCGATCAGCGCCCGATGCCCCCAACTGCACTGGCGCATTGTCTCTGTGACATGGAACCGGCCGATTGGTATGCGATGATCAACACGCGGGTGTTCTTCTGGTTCGATGTAGAGCGACTCAACCGGCAGAAAGCTGCCTGTGAACCGAGGCCTCAGGTCGTGATGGCCGTGGATACGGCTGCCTTGGTTGCTGGGTACGAGAAGCGAGTGGCAGTGACTCCGATCAATACCGGGAATGCGCGTCGAAAGCCGGCACGGCGTGGAGTCGCCACATTCGTTCCGTTAGCCGAGTGGGTCAGGTCCGGATGGGCAAGCGAGGCCGCAGCATTGGGCATCCCTTCACGAAGGGAGTCGCATCAACCGGTCGAGTTGACCGTCATCGACGCAGTGCCTGACATCATGCGTTTTGTTGTGGGGATCTTTGTCTTACCATCCGGTCAGTTGTTTGAGAGTAAGCAAGGTTGATGCTATCGGGTCTACACTTGGTCAGCAGGGGGCATTGAATGCCGTTTAGCCACTAGAAGAACCAGATGCCCATAAGCGGTCCGTACATTCTGTCAGAAAAAGAAG
>JAHBWU010000090.1 GCA_019636835.1 Nitrospira sp. | reverse complement strand
AATGAAGCCTGGGGAACGATCGGAGACTCCAGAAATCCGGAGATTCTTGGTGGGCAAGTCGAATACCGCGCGTTCCGGTATCAGAGCGATTCAAATACATTTACGGCTCCCCGCGTTCAGCTTCAATTTCTGGGCCATGCCTTCGATCCCGATTTTCGCTATAACGTTTCTGTGGCGTTGAACCAGACGCCATGGGACCAAGAGGGGGGGAGCGGGCGTGCCGGTCTACTCGATGCGTACATCTCGTCCTGGCACATTCCCTGGGCCACCATCCACGTGGGACAACAGCGCGTCTGGTTCAATCGCGCTCTCATCGCTTCCACCGCGACGAATTCGTTTGCCGATCCGATGATCGTGCAAAGCGTATTCGCGTCCAATCTTCAGGGCAGCCGCGATGTGGGAATCAGCATCGCAAGCGATGAGGAGAAGTACAGGTTCAACTATGCCATCGGTATTTGGGGAGGGGTCGGAGCAAATCTGACGCGCGAGGGCACGGCAGTCAGTCAAAATGTATTGCCCCAAACCGGAACTCCGGGAGCGCCGAATGCGGGAACGACCAGAACGTACAACTATGATACCCGTTTTTGAGCGGTGAAATGATGTACACGGTCAGGCTGCTCTACAAGATTGCCGGTAATCCCGGCTATGGCCAAGGGGATATCCTGAACTCTCGGACCCCTCAGGCGGCCATCGCGTTCGGCTATGCCTATGATCCGGCTCAAAACTACCTCAGCTCAATCCGGTCCGACATCGTCGAGCGGGCGTTTCGCCAACGAGTGGCCAAGGCCTACAACGGGAGGTTGCTCGGCGGCGGCATCTATGACTTTCACACGTATGAGCTGGACTTCATCGCGAAGTATCAAGGGTGGTCGTTTCAAGCCGAAGGATTTTACCGGGACCAAAACGTACGGAATGCCGATAGTGGAGGCAGGCCTTTCGACCTCGGAACCATCCCGACGAGCCCGCTCGCTGTGGGTCCCCCGGTGTCGCTCGGTGATGCATGGGGCTGGTATGTGCAAGTGGGAAAGTACGTGATTCCGCGCAAACTCGAAGTTGCGGTCCGATACGGTATCCATGATCCTTCGATCAGGCAAAAGCAAGATTTGACCAAGGAGCTGGGCGTCGCCCTCAGCTACAGCTTCGACGGCACCTACAACAATCGACTCATTCTCGATTACTCGCATATCACGATGGGAAGCGGCGGGCGCGCTCCGGATCGGTTCCCGTTCGAGAACCTGCCTGGATTCGGCCAAGATCTTGTCGAGAACCGGTTCAATATCCAGTACCAATTTTATTTCTAACCGCAGATGGAACGGGATAGACACAAGGAGGCTTTCATGACATTCGCACATACTTTCGCTCGCGCGCTCATCTTCGTCGGTATCGTCGGCTTCGCCGGATCGATGACTCCTCTCGCGCATGCCCAATCCGAGGTCCTCACCATCGCGGCGGCCAGCAGTCTCAAAGACGCGCTTCGGAAAGTATTGCCGCTCTTCGAAACGCAGAATCGGGACGTCAGCGTACGAGTCATTTATGCTCAACCTAAAACACTCCTCAAACAAATTGAGGAGGGCGCGCCGGTGGACGTTTTTCTCCCTGCGCAATTTGAGGAAATCGACCAGCTGGAGAATAAAGAACTCATCCTTAAAGACACCAAACGCGTCTATGCCCGCACGGCACTCGTCTTGATTACCAGCAGCGCTTTTCCCGCGCAGCTCGGCTCCATTCAAGAGCTGGAGACGAAACCGGTGAGGCATATCGCGGTCGGGGATCCTTCCGTGTCGGCCGTCGGCAAAGACGCGATCCAGTTTCTGAGATACCGAAACCTTGAGTCTCGTCTGAAATCTCAATTCATCTATGGCGAACATTCCCGTGCCGTGCTTGATCTCGTCTCAAAGGGAGAGGCGGAGCTGGGCGTGGTGTATCGAACCGATGCCATCGGAGTCAAACGGGTGCGCATCGTCGACGCAGCGCCGCTCGATAGCCATAGACCGATCAGCTACGGAGTCGCCTCACCTTGGACGGCATACAATGTTTCGGGAGCCCGCGACTTCGTTTCGTTCCTGCTGGCCGAGCGCGTCCAGGCAGAACTCAAACAATACGGATTCGAGCCGGTGGTCACGGATATCAGCCTCACGCAACGGCAGGAGGTCGAGCCATGAAGAGATGGAACGACAGCAACAATCGCAGCGTCACGCGGGTTGTCCGCACCCTGCTTCTGCTCAGCCTCGGTTTCTTGGCTGGTTGCGCAGGCACTCCGAGTACACCACAGATGGTCATCTATCAATCCGGACTCGATCGGATTCACTTGGAAAATGATCCAGGCTCTATTGTGAATACCCACCCGACGACGTTGATTCCGAGTGAGGTCGGATCGTTGCTCCGAGGGGTTCGTGTCTGGAAACAGCGCAATTTGGTTCACCGGCTCTATTCGGGAGAAGCCGAGCGGACGAGGGCGTTTCGCAATGAAGAAGTGGCCGTGCTCGCGCCGGCCCTTTCCAAGGCCTTGGAGTTGGCCTCACCCGATCAGCGTATCTATTTTCACCTTGGCCACGTGACTGAATATGGAGAAAAGGAAACCACAGCGGGCTGGGTATCCATTCGAGAAAATCTGCTGTATCTCGCTTTGAGGGAGGTTCATGACCGGCATAGTCCCGGGCCGGATATCAGCAAGTACGACCGTCAGATGCCGAACGTGCCGGAGCAGGCTCCCGTCTTTCACGCGACGTTTGAGCCGGAGGAGTATCTGCACGAGATCCGTTCCGGATGGAAGCTGTTCACGCCCGATCAACGGGAGGAACTGCAGATTCGGTATCGAGACGCGCTGAATGCGCTGACGAAAACGCCGCAGCCTTGAACGACGATTCCGGTGCGCCGACCAGAGCGGAGTACCGTCGTCGGTCATCGATTCATGGGGTGACGTTATGACCATTCTTGTCGTGGGCGGGGACTCTGCGGAAATGTTCCGGCGGCGCGCAGCCGAAACGCGGAGGCATGTGGAACATTGGAGCGGGCGCAAGTCACGTGATTTGGTGCGGCCGATTCCGAAATCCACCGCCGCTGTCGTCGTGGTGCTTGACCAGGTGAGTCATGCGCTGGTGAAACGAGTGCGGAGAGAAGCGACACGCCGCGGTCTTCCCGTGTACTTTCGGAAACGAGGCCGCCAAGTCGATACCGACACTCAGACTGTCACAGACTGGAGCCGCTTCGCTGTGGGGAGGTCTCATGATGACGGATAGCCTAATCGAGCACGCGATTCATATCGGTATCCTAGCCGGAACGGCCGAAGGCGCCGCACTATGCTATCGGACCATGTGCGGTGAGGCCGATGAGGACGATATCACGGGGCGCAACATGCATCCCGAAATCACTCTGCACGCGCTCCCGCTTCGCTATTATCTCGATGCGATCGATCGGGACGACTGGGGGACGGTGGCCGCTCTCATGTCCCACTCGGCATCCAAGCTGGTGCGGGCAGGCGCTGACGTCATTGTGTGTCCGAACAATACTCTGCACAACGCGTTTGACCTCGTTGAGTCACCGGTTCCGTGGCTGCATATCGCCAAGCCGGTCGTGAATGAGATCGCGCAGCGCGGATGGCGTCGAGTCGGAATTCTCGGAACGCAGATCGTCATGGAGGGGGCGATCTATTCGTCCGAACTGGAACAGCGAGAGGTCGCGGTCGTGACTCCGAATGGAGACGACCGGGTTCGAATTCAGCGCATTATTCGGACCGAACTCGTCGCGGGACGGTTCACAGCCGAATCTCGTCTATTTCTACAGAAGGTGATTGCAAAGATGGCGGCGGAAGGAGCGGAGGCGGTGATTCTCGGCTGCACCGAACTGCCTCTGCTCCTCTCCAAAGAACAGTCGGATCTTCCGCTGCTGGACTCAACACGCCTGCTGGCGCAAGCCGCCCTGAACTATGGGCGGCAGCTCAGGGGTGAGTACCGTGTTAGGGACTGTCTGCGGGGGGGGGGGCAGTTATGTGTTCGCGGGGCAGCCACAGCTGCATAGAGTCGACTAACGCCCAGGTGTTGGTAACGGCTTCCAGGCCATGAGTCAGAAATTGGGATGTCCATCGTTCATGAAAAGAGAGAAGAGAAAGGAGCATATGGTGAAGATCAAACAGTTGGCTTCTATAGCAGTCTTTCTAACCGGATTCTTCTTGGGGGTTTCATCGATTCAGGCTGCCGAACCGGTGGTCATCCTGAACGTGTCATATGACCCAACCAGGGAACTGTATCAGGAGTTCAACGCGGCGTTTGCCAAACACTGGTTGGCCAAGACCGGCCAAAAGGTCACGATTAAGCAGTCTCATGGAGGTTCCAGCAAGCAGGCTCGCGCAGTCATCGATGGTCTGGAAGCCGACGTCGTGACCTTGGCATTGGCATACGACGTTGATGCCATCTCCGAAAAGGCGGCGCTCATTCCATCCAACTGGCAGACGCGATTCCCTCAAAACAGCGCTCCGTACACGTCGACGATCGCATTTCTCGTCCGCAAAGGTAATCCCAAAGGCATCAAGGATTGGGATGATCTGGTCAAGCCGGGGGTGTCCGTCATTACACCGAACCCAAAGACCTCGGGAGTCGCCCGGTGGAATTACCTGGCCGCCTGGGGCTATGCGTTGCGCCAATCAGGACACGATGAGGCCAAGGCCAAGGAATTTATCGCCCAATTGTTTAAGAACGTGCCGGTTCTTGATTCGGGCGCGCGCGGCGCGACGACGACGTTTGTGGAGCATGGCATCGGCGATGTGCTGATCAACTGGGAAAATGAGATTTTGCTGGGCGGTGAAGGCCTTGGAAAAGACAAGTTCGATGTCGTCGTGCCCCCGACCAGCATCCTGGCGGAGCCGACGGTCAGTCTAGTGGACAAGATCGTCGACAAGAGAGGCACTCGAACTGTCGCGCAAGCGTACCTCGAGTATCTGTACTCGGAAGAAGGTCAGGAAATCTCCGCCAAGCACTATTATCGTCCTCGCCTTCCGTCGGTGGCCGCAAAATACACGAAGTTTCCAAAGTTGGAGTTATTCACGCTGCAGGAGTTTTTCGGGGATTGGCAAAAGGCGAATAAGACACACTTTGCAGATGGAGGAACCTTCGACCAAGTCTATCTGCAACTCAGCAAGGAACGTCGATGAGGCAGGCCCAAGCGGATAGATTTCAGTTCTCATCTCCACTCATGATCTGACATGGACAAGGCCTGATGCGCTTCGTATTAAAACAGCCCAGCGTTCTTCCTGGATTCGGTCTGACTCTGGGGTGTGCCCTCTTTTATTTCAGTCTCATCGTGTTGATTCCCCTCAGCGGACTCTTCATGAAGACCAGTACATTGTCGTGGGAACAGTTTTGGGACATCGTGGTCAACCCACGGGCGATTGCCTCTTACCAGCTCACATTCGGTGCCTCACTGGTCGGAGCGCTGATCAACGGAATATTCGGGGCGGTGATTGCCTGGGTGTTGGTTCGGTACCGATTCCCGGGCCGTTCCCTCGTTGATGCGCTCGTAGACCTTCCTTTTGCTCTGCCGACGGCGGTCGCCGGTATTACACTGACTGCGATCTACGCGTCGAATGGATGGATCGGGCGCTATCTTGAACCGTTGGGCATCAAGGTGGCCTTCACCCCGCTGGGTGTGCTTGTCGCGTTGACCTTTATCGGATTGCCGTTCGTCGTCCGGACCGTGCAGCCGGTGTTGCAAGATTTGGATCAAGAAGTTGAAGAAGCCGCGACCACGCTGGGGGCCAACCGGTGGCAAACGTTTCGAACGGTTATCGTGCCGGAACTATGGCCCGCTCTCCTGACCGGGATGGCGATGGCATTCGCGCGCGCGGTCGGGGAGTATGGATCGGTCATTTTCATCGCGGGTAATATGCCGCTCAAATCGGAGATCACCCCGCTGCTGATTATGACCAAGTTGGAGCAGTACGATTATTCGGGCGCTACGGCGCTTGGCATTGTGATGCTTGTGGCATCGTTCGTCCTGGCCTTAGCGATCAATCTCCTTCAGTGGTGGAGCAGCGCTCGCCACATGCATCAATAGGAATCCATGAACACTTCCATCATTGCCGCCGGTAAGGATCTGCAGTGGAAAGATTCGCTCACAACCGAGAGCTCGCTTGTCCGCCGACTACTGATTGCCGCTGCTTTCTTGTACTTAACGCTCTTTCTGTTCGTTCCGCTTGTCGCCATCTTTAGCGAGGCGTTGAAACATGGACTCTCCGGTTACATCGAGTCGTTTTTCAACGAGGATGCTCTTGCGGCCATTCGTTTAACCCTCTTGGTGGCGGCTGTGGCTGTCCCGCTGAATGCCGTGTTCGGGGTCGCTGCAGCCTGGGCCATCGCCAAGTTTGAATTCGTCGGCAAACAGGCTCTCATTACGCTGATTGATATGCCGTTGGCCGTCTCCCCGGTGATAGCCGGATTGATCTACGTCCTGCTCTTTGGAGCTCAGGGCTGGCTAGGCACATGGTTGGCCGAACATGACATCAAGATCATTTTTGCGTTGCCCGGTATCGTCCTTGCCACGATCTTCGTCACTGTACCGTTTGTCGCGCGCGAACTGATTCCGCTGATGCAATCACAAGGGCGGGAGGAAGAGGAAGCGGCGATCACCCTGGGAGCCTCGGGTTGGCAGATGTTTCGGCGCGTCACGCTGCCGAATATCAAATGGAGTCTCCTCTACGGGGTGATTCTGTGCAATGCGCGTGCGATGGGCGAGTTCGGCGCTGTGTCGGTGGTCTCCGGCCATATCCGAGGACTGACGAATACGATGCCGCTGCATGTCGAAATTCTCTACAACGAATACAACGCCGTGTCGGCGTTCGCCGTTGCCTCGCTCCTGACCTTGCTGGCGATCGTGACGCTCTCGGCGAAAGTGTTGATTGAACGGAAAACCGCCTCACCCGATCGGCTCAAGAGTCGGCGATAGTGGGCGAGGGTGCCTATTTAGCCAGGAGTTCATCATGAGTATCCAGGTCGAACATGTCACCAAACGGTTCGGAACATTCACGGTATTGGACGATGTCACTCTTCGGGTTGAGGCAGGAGAACTCGTGGCCCTTCTCGGCCCATCCGGTTGCGGTAAGACGACATTGCTGAGAATTCTCGCTGGATTGGAACGACCGGATCAGGGACGCATCTTTCTGCACGGTGCGGAGGTGACGGATCAGCGAATCACCGAACGCCGGGTGGGATTCGTTTTCCAGCATTATGCGTTGTTCCGTCATATGACCGTGGCGGAGAATGTGGCTTTTGGACTCACCGTGCAGCCTCGGGCTCAACGACCTTCTGCAACTCGCATACAGGAGAAGGTCCGTGAACTGCTCACACTGGTGCAGTTGCAAGCGATGGCCGATCGTTATCCCAGCCAGCTGTCGGGAGGGCAGCGACAACGTGTGGCACTGGCCAGAGCGCTGGCCGTGGAACCGAAGCTCTTACTGTTGGATGAACCTTTTGGAGCGCTGGATGCGAAGGTCCGTAAAGAGCTCCGCCGCTGGCTTCGGCGGCTCCATGACGAACTACATATTACCGGCATTCTCGTCACTCATGATCAGGAGGAAGCTTTAGAAGCGGCAGATCGTGTCGTGGTGATGCATCAAGGCCATGTTGAGCAGATAGGTACGCCGGATGACGTGTATGAACATCCGGCGTCTCCGTTCGTCTATCAATTTCTTGGCGATGTCAATGTGTTTCATGGGCGTACTGTACAGGAACGGACCCTCGCGGACATACCGCCGTTGCCGGAAGTAGATTCCGTTGTGTCGGCAGACGTGATGGATGAACACGAAGTCACGTTTGTTCGACCTCATGACTTAGAAGTCAATCGCAGCCGCACGAATCCGTCACAGCTTGAGGCGACTGTGCGGTATGTTCTCACGGCCGGATCGCGCGTCCGCCTCGAGTTGACGGCAGAAGACTCGGGGCAGACCATCGAAGTTGAACTGACCAAGGAGCGATATCGCGAGCTCAATCTTCGCGAAGGCGAAGTCGTGTTTGTGCATCCTCGGCACCGGCAGGTTTTTAAGATACCACAATCGTAGGGTGGGTGAGACGCAAAGCCAGATCTATATGAACATCTTAGGTGGTATTCCGATACCACTAGAGATCGTTCAGGAATGCCTAGAGCCAGGTATCGAAATAGTTTTTAATCAGCCCGTTAGGAAGGAGGCTTTCCAAACAGCGAAAGGGCTGCTTGCACATGCGCCGCTAGTCACTATGGTGCGGGGCTGCTGATGCTGTGGGCATGGAAGCCGAAATACATCCCTCTATGATCTCAACTTTGCATTGCCACGAGGAGGCCGCATCGTTGACACGATTGATTACATCCGCCGGCTTCACGGTGCCGGCGGTAATGTCCACGAGCACGTGGTTGGGGACACGGTTGAAGTAGACGCCTGTCACGCCTGGAATGGCCTGCAAGACGTTGTTCATCTCGGTTTCCTTGCTGCCGCAGCCGGGTCCGCTGAGCGTCAGGGGAAGTCGTTCTTTGATGGGTGGGTTTGCTACAGCAGGCAGAGAAACTGAAAGACTTGCGATCATGAGTGCGGCAGCGACGGCTCGTTGGATCCAGAATGTTTGCATGCAATGAACTCCCAGACAAGACGGCGAATTTACGATCATAAAATACACGATGCGGGACAACATTGTCGAGTTGCTACTTGGCCTGGACCAAAAAGGCTTTTGAGCGGGCATTGCCTCCGCTCGAGACGACGTCGATGAATGACATGCCGGGCCGGACATCAGGAACTATCACTTCGATGGTCGTGTCGTTCACGAACTTGTAGTCGATATGGGTGGGGCCCGCGGCGCTGAATGCCACGCCACGGAAACAATCTTTTGTCCCGAAGTTCTCACCATTAACCACAATCGTTTGCCCCGGCTTGGCTTCGTCCGGCTCCACCCGCAAGATCTTTGGCTTTTTGCTGCTATCGCAGACGGGGTCTTTCGTGACTGTTTGTTCGTCATGGCCCTTGATCGATTCTGTATCGTGCAGTGTGTAGCCCGCTCCGTCGACGATCACTCCCTCTTCGGCAACCGAGTGCAAGGGAATGCAGGCGAATTCAAACGATGAGACCATGAGGAAGGGTAATAGGAATCGGGGAGACATCGTGACCTCCTTCGATGGGGAATTACTTGTTCGGCATCGGAACATAGATGTCCCCGATAATCGTTTGTCCGGGAGGAGAGAGCGCAAATTTTGTAAACGCCTCAACCAGGGTATTCGGTTCTTTTTTCGAAAGCAGCAACAGAGGGCGACGGAGGCTGTAGCGGCCGTCCTTTACGGTCGGCACTTCCGGTTCCACCTTATCCACCGGCAACAAGCGGACGGCGACGCCGCCCGAGACGGCCGAGAGGCCGGTACTCAATGAAATATAAGAAGCTGCAGAGAGGGGCGGAAGGGTGCCGACGACGGTCTTCACGACGGCCTCATCGACGCCGATCACTTTGGCGGAATCTGGAATTTGTCCCCCTATCCCGAGTTGAGTTTCAAAGGCTTCACGGACGTTCTGATTGCGTGGCCTGTCGATCACGAGAATCTTGGTCTCCGGTCCACCCAGTTCCGACCACTCCTTGATCTTTCCCGAAAAAATGTCGGCGACTTGCTGCTTGGTCACCTCTTTGGTGAAGTTCGATAAATGGACCACAATGCCGATTCCATCCCAACCTATCTGCGTCACCGATAAAGCCGGGTCTTCGGACCCTGTAACGGCGATCTGGGCCTGGTCTGTTTTGACCAATTGTAACGGTTTGGCATTCTCATCCCAGAGGATGTCGACATAGGCACGGGGATTGGCTTTTTCAAAGGCTCGAGCCAAGGCCTCGATAGTCGTTTGCTCCGGCCCATTGCCGGTGATGATCAGGTTTCCAGCTATTTGAGCGAAGATGTCGGCATGGGACACACAGAGGGTCAGTCCGACGAGCAGCCCAGTTACGAACTGTCCCACGGTCATCGAGTGGCCTGTTCCCACAGGAGGTCATGACTGAGCTGGTACCGGCATTGGGTGCTCAAGAGGTCGATCCTTCCGTCGGCAGAGGCTCTGATTCTGAGGTGACGTTCGGGGACTGCATGTTAGGTCTGATATTCAGCGGCGGCAACTTGGCGAAGCGCTGCATCCGTTCCTCGTTCATGGCCTTGGCTTTCAGCTCGGTAAAACCGGGTTTGCGCTCGCCGACGACATTGGACGAAAACGAAGACATGAGCCGGATTGCCTGGCGGGCCTGACAAAATGGACATTCCGTGTCTTCGACCCTGGCATAAACGGACTGACTGGCCTCGAACTGTTTCTCACACTGTCCACAACGGTACTCGTAGAGGGGCACGGAATTGGATCCTTTCTGTGTCTCTATTGTAAAAACATCATGCGGAACTCGGTTCGGGACTTGACAAGGCGACCTCTCCCAAGCGATCTTGACCGGCTTACAACGATACGTTTATTCTAACAACATACGCAACTAAACTGCCAGCTTCATAGGAGGGTTTCAATGTCAGTGCTGATTCGACGGTACAAAGGCAATAACGGCATGATGCAGGAAGAACGAATCGACGACGATGATCGAATCGAGCGCTACATGCGGCTCTTCGAAAAAGACGACGTTAAGAAGTTGCAAACCGGCGTGAAGGTCTTTATTGAGAAGGATGAGTGGCAACTCCTCCCATGAATCGGTAAGGGGAACGGTAAAGGGGTGACCTGCAATTGTTCCCATAGCTCTTCACCACTGTCCGTTTACCCCTGACCGATCTGCCATGATTTACTGGGTTCACATTGCACGTGGAATTGATCGTGCGACCCTCCACCGCGACCGGTGTTCAGAGGTTCCCTCCACCGCGACCTCCAGCGATTTCTGGGAGGGGGGATGGTTTGACTATCCGGACAAGGAGCGGGCGCTCCTTGCCATGGAACAGGCCGGAACCAATCAGCAGCGGCGATGTCCGCTCTGTAAGCCATAGAAATATAAAAGTGCCGAGTTTTGGGTGCTGAGTTCGAAGTCAAATGAATGAGCGGCTATGCTCAGCACTGAGTACTCAAGACTCAGCACTCTTTAATTCATGCCGCGACTTGCCCTTCTACTGACCACGGTCATCTGGGGTGCCACATTTCCCGCTACCAAAGCGGCGCTTGAGCAGATCCCTCCGCTCTCTTTCCTGTTGCTCCGGTTCCTCCTAGGCACGCTCCTGGTGCTTCTGTGGTTTGTGGTCTGCCGCCGGCGACTGCACCGAGATCGTGCCGTATTGGGAGCGAGCGCGCTCACGACCGTCTTCCTCTTTTTTGGGTATCTGTTGCAAACAGTTGGGCTTCGCTATACGAGTGCCTCCAATTCAGCCTTTCTGACGGCGTTGTACGTGATCTTTGTGCCGATGATTCTCATGCGGATCGACAGGCGGGCAGTGTCGGCTACGGCGATTGCGGTGGTCGGGCTTTGGCTGTTGGTTAAGCCCGATACCTCTATGAATCTGGGAGATCTCATGACACTAGGGTGCGCCGTCGCGTTTGCCGGGCATATCATTTGTCTTGAGCGGTTCACTCGGCAGGTCGATGCTCCATCACTATTTGTGTGGCAGATGGTGGCGATGACGGTGTTGTTTCTTCCCGCACCGTGGTGGGAAGGGACGACCCAGAGTGCCTTTTCGCCGACGGCCGTCTTGCTGATCGGCCTTGGCGTCACGGGCGTTTTGGCCACGCTGGCATTCGCCGTCCAGATATGGGCGCAGCGACTGGTACCCGCCCAACAAGTGGCGTTATTGTTTGCGTCCGAACCTGCCTACGCGGCCTGGTTGTCCTGGTACTTTCTTGGTGAGACATTGGATGTGCAAGGATGGATTGGGAGCGCGCTGATCTTATTGGCCGTGGTGATCGGAGCGCTCGGCGGCTGATCGTTCTCATTAAGGAGAAATTGTATGGCGCAGAAGTTCGGTAATGGACGGTGGGTTCACGAAGGGTTTTTGGATAACCGCGTCGATGGAACGGTTGTGGGCCAGGTTGTCTTTGCCGTGATCGGGCCGGTAGATTTTTATTTACGCGGCAATTTTAAGCCGGATATCGCGGGAGAGGTGATTCGATTCCGCAACAGCCGGTTTGAAGATGATGATATGGCGGGACAAGTCATCGGCGACATGGCGAATCCACAGGTCGGAACGGTGAATCTTATTTCGCTGGATCCACACCCGAATCTGGAGCCGCATCCCTACGTTGAGTGGTTTACGCTCAGAAAGGACCACTATCGTTTCGAATTGAGCCCTGGGGATGCCTGGGTATTGTCCGATGAGGAGCGGAAAGTGATCGATGGGGAAAGCCGACGAATTCGGGAGACCCTGGCAGATCGGATAACCGATCGACCAAGGTCTGACGGTGATTCAGATTGGGTCTAAGGAGGGGTCAACTCTAGTTGAGGTTGAGGTGCCGGAAGTTCTGCTGCTTTCACGGCTGCTTCAATCTTCTTTTTGAGTACGCTGCGGTCTGAATCCTGCTTGGTTTTTCCTTCGCGCACGTACCCAGGGACACCACGGATATCCCACACCAATCCCATCCACTCAAGCCCTTTCAGGCAGTAATAGGTCATATCGATTTCCCACCAATAAAAACCTTGTCTTGTCGCGGCTGGATAATAGTGGTGGTTATTGTGCCAACCTTCTCCCATGGTAATCAGGGCCAGGAAGAAGTTGTTTCGGCTGTCGTCGCCGGTCTCGTATCGTTGTGAGCCATACACATGGGACAAGGAATTGATGGTGCAGGTCCCATGAAACAGTGCCACGGTCGAAATGAAAAATCCCCAGATCAGCATCTGGGGGCCGTTGGTGCCGAGCTCGGGCGCATAGGCCTCCAGCAGCTTGCCTAATCCGAACATTCCGAAGCCGGTAATAGTGGGAACGAGGACATCAAATCGGTCGAGAAACCGCAACTCAGGAAACTTCGCAAAATCGGCGATCCCTTTTAGGCGTGGAGCATAATGCGTTTGCGACATGACCCAGCCCATATGCGACCAGAGGAACCCTCCTTGACGCGGAGAGTGCACATCGTCCGGCGTATCGGATGCAATGTGGTGATGACGATGATGGCCGGCCCACCATAAGGGGCCACGTTGCGCGCAGGAGCTGCCCAATAATGCAAAGAGAAATTGGACGGTGCGCGAGGTCTTGAACGTGCGATGTGAGAAGTAGCGGTGGTACCATCCGGTGATCGCAAACATGCGGATATAATAGAAGGCGACCGCGACGGCGACGGCGGTCCAGCTCCATCCTACCCACAACACTCCCAAACACATCAGATGCACGGCAATAAAGGGGACACTCCGAACCCAGTCTACCTTGGGCGGCCCTTCCACTT
>JAHBWU010000009.1 GCA_019636835.1 Nitrospira sp. | reverse complement strand
TTTTAGTCGTACCCGTTTCCAATTTGAAGTAATTCGTCAAAGCTCGCAAAAATAAATGGCGAAGTCGTAGTCGAATTTAAACACGGGTTCGAATCCCGTTGTGGACCAAACCAAGCTCGCTCGTGCCGCGGCTTCTTTATCGAATTGGCGGCCGCGGATAAAATCCTCCAGTGTTTCCTTCTTCGATACAGCATTTCCGTTGAGCCGGCGCCTATATAGCGACGTATCGTAATAGACGGTGCCGGATAGGTTCTTCAACCCACCGTGTTCCTATTTCACACCAAGTTTTCCAGATGGCAGCGTGCTGTACAAGTCAGTTATGCTTGGGTAACGGAAGGCAATGAGTGCCCTGACCATGAATGATCAGAGATAAGTAGGAGGGTCACAATATAGCCACGGCTACCATTTCTTTAAAGTTTCAAATTGTGATTTCCAAGCAGGTGCGAGAAAAACTGTGCCTGAAGCCTCGGCACGGGTACAGGTCATCGAGAAGGGCGGGCTCATCATGCTGGTTCAGGAAGTGCCTGACACCGAGAACAAGGGAGCGCTGAAAGGAATGTGTACGACGCGCTTGCGGGAGAAGAACGATCGATGGTGAAGGTCGGAGTGAGCCTGTATTCACTGTTCAACGGCCAAACCTTGCGGGGGAAGGTGACACGTGGTAGCGTCGCCGCATGACGCGGCTCGCGCAGAAACTCGACAAAAAGTTAGCCTCCTGGCGGCCTGAGGGGCGGCTCAAGCGGAGCAAATCGTGAACAATGTGATCGAATTGGCAGACACCGACACCCTGGATCTGCAACCTTCGCGAGCTGTCGTGCAAGAAGTGCTCAATACCCTCGATGAACGCCAAGCCGGGTGACATCTGGCTGGCCGATCTGGGGTTAGCTGCCAAGACTCGCCCCGTTCTCATCGTCTCTCGCTTCGATCCGGACGCTCCCCGCGCTGATCACGTACCTTCCGCTGACCATGCAACAGATCTGTTCCGCCCTATAGCTATTTCCACGATTCCACGACCAATATTCGGAATCCGCTGAAAGTGGGCGAGGTTATTCGTGGCGACTGTGAGTTGCGCATCGAGTGCTGTCGCGGCAATGAGCAGGTCAGCATCCGGCAGCAACGCGCCACGCCGATAAAGTTCTGCGTACAGTGTGGCCGCACGCTCAATGATACGGTCTGTCAGGGGGAGGATGACACAGCCCTGACACAACGCGTCAAAGGCGGCCTCTTGCGTTCGGGCTTGCTTAACTTTAAGTCCGCGTAGGATCTCGTACCGGGTGATGATGGAGAACGTGAGTCGGCCATGTTCGGCCAAATAGAGACGTGTCCGGTGTGTGACCTGCGGGTGTTGTTTGAGCAGCTCGGAGAATATATCGGTATCGAGCAGGGCGGCAGCCTGAGACATCAGGCTGCGGGCTCACGGAAAAACTGCCGGCGATCTAAGGCAATGGTTTCCACTTCTGCGATCTGGTCGGTCGTGAGGTCCTGATAGACCTGTGCCGCTCGCCGCAGAATTTCATCCGCACTCATCGCCACTTCGGTGTCCACTGTCACCTGTACTTCAGCCTCATCAGCAAGGGCGAGTGGTTCCAGCGGTTGCAGCACGCCATCGTGGTACCGCGCTTTGATAGTCTGGCGCATGATCGTCACCTCGGTGGGAAAATCACCGAACAATTCTATCCTAAATTCTGGGAAAAGGAAACGGAGCGAGGCGCACGATCGTCGCGCAGACAAGCCGGGTGACGCCAAGACAAGCGAGGCTGATCCCTTAAAACGTGCTGCTTGAACGCAAACTGGGGCAGCTTTCCGCTGCCACGATGGCGAAGGTCAAAGACGCCATTCGCTTTGCACTCGAACTGTAACGTCGTGGCCACAAACCACTGATTGAATCAATCTTGTCCCAATGCTGGAAAAAGGAATGGTGACGGGTACTATCTGCACCAACGAGCTGTTCGAGCCTCAAAGATGGTCGCCGAATAAGCCGGAATATGAAGTGACGGGTCGTCTGGCCGGAATATTTAATCTGTGACGGAAAAGTATCAAGAACCATTGTTGGACCCTAAGTATAGCCAAGGCCCTCCGGCGTCGAAATCCGCTACACCAACGGGTTGCAGTCTGATATCAGACCGGTATTTATGGGGAAAGATGGTGTTAAGTTTAGAGAATTGGTTTTGTCTTTCTTCCCATGGCAAGAAAGTATTTTCGGTCCTCCATACAAGACTTAGAGGTGTTGTTCAGAAACCAGAACAACAGCATCGACGTTCTTCTGGCATTGCAGGACGAACTGACTCATAGGACAACTGATCGTGCAGGAAGGTTACGCATTCAGGTTATTGAGCGACTTACGGCATTGAGGAAAGTGGCATCGTCATCGAGGGAAACTTTACAGGAACCTCCAGGTGTTCCACCACACCAAAGCCGTCCGACGTCTGGCATGCATGAGGACCATCGTCCTCAGATACCGCCCGACAGACCTTCATCTTCACCCTTGCCGGGCATTACTAACCGACCAGAGGATGTTCTTTCGGCGTGGACGGCATTGGAAGTCCTTTCACCACCCACCTATATCCGACCTGAAGATTTGGCCGGAGGTGACCGGAGGCGTGTCACGTCGCTGAACGAATCTCCGCTTCCGTGGGAACGGGGTGAGAAGTCACGACCGAACTATCGTCTTTATTATCAGGTCGTTCTTGGCTCGATAAGAATGGAGCCTACCGTAGAGCGCCTCGTTGAGCGATATGCCGACACGCATCCGGAGAAGAAAAGCGCAACGGGCAAGGCCATGATCGCCCTTGTCGTGGTTAACCGTCAAGGACAACTTGTGGATTCGCCTGCTGTCGGTATTTCGAGCTTCAGTTGGGGCGTGATGTCTGCGTTGAAGGGCGAATTGACAGATCTGGCAGGGTGGCCAGATGTTGAACCAAAGTTAATGGAGCGAATCGAGAAGAGGCTTCTCGGCGTGGCAGTGGGAAATGAAGACGAGGATGAGCTTAGAAAGCGTCCGCTCACGCGAGCGGCATTGTTTGCCGCCTATAACGCGCTTATCCAGGAGCTTGGATTACCGCGTGAATGGGTCGAGCCGCCAGAATTTGCCATTCGCTCTTATACATATTTCAAGGACCCGAACCCTCCAGAACCCCTGCTCATGAATAGCTTCTTCCTCGAGGATCTTACACTTGCTCGAAGGCTATTCTCCGAGGGTAAGGCGACGCAGAACATCCGACGATATCTCGGAATTGAGCGTCCGCAAGACGGTCGGGATTTATTGTGTAACAGCACTGCCTTGGCAGAGGCTGTGAGCCCTGGATTCACACCATTGGCGCGCTGGCCTGGGCCTGACCGCCATCCTCTCGTCTTACTTCAGCAGGCTGCCGTCAACTTGGTTTTCCGAGAGTCAAAGGCTGGCGGATTGCTAGGCATCAATGGCCCACCCGGAACTGGAAAGACGACGCTGCTTCGAGACCTGATTGCTGGGATCGTTGCGAAACGAGCTGAGGCGATGGCGAAGTTCGACGACCCTGAGGAGGCATTCGAGCATTCCGGGCAAAAGCTCAAAGCTGGCGATAGCTGGATTCACCTTTACCGTTTAAACCGATCTCTGCGTGGGTTCGAGATGGTGGTCGCATCATCAAACAACAAAGCAGTTGAGAACGTGAGTGCAGAAATTCCTGGACTTGACGCCATCGCCAGTGATGCTCTGGAGCTGCGCTACTTCAAAACGTTGTCAGATGCACTCCATCAATCCGAAACATGGGGGACCATCGCTGCGGTGTTGGGTAATGCGCGGAATCGAAGCCGATTTAAGCAAGCCTTCTGGTGGGACGACGATAGCGGACTGAACAGTTATCTACGAGCCGCCGCGGGTTCGGTCTGGGAAGTGGAGGTAACCGACCAAGACACAGGGCTCGTTGAGCGGCGGATACCACATATTGTCGAAGCAGAACAGCCGCCATCTACCCGTGAGGAAGCTCTTAAACGATGGAAGAGTGCACGAAAGCGATTTCTGAGTGCAATGGACAAGATCCAGCAGTGGGAGACACGCTTGGAAAGCCTGCGCACGGATGTAGACCAACTGCCAGTCATGGCACAGGTAGAGGCTGACGCTGAAGCTAGGCGTGACGCTGCCACAGAAAAAGCGAGGCGAGTAGATTCAGCGTTGGTTATTGCGCGGCAAGCAGAAGCCGAAGCATCGCGCGAGCTTCAACATGCTGATCGAGAGCTTCGCGCACATAACCTGACAAAACCGCGATTCTGGGCGCGGTTGTTCAGGACGCGCAGTGCGCGTGAATGGTCGGACACGCTAGATGCTCTCCGTTCCAATCATCGACGAGCAGAGACGCAGCACACCAAAACCTCGACAGACTGCCGGCGCGTTGAGGATGAGCTTCAGCGGGCTGTAGGCGAACGGGAGAACGCCGAAACCGCATGGCAAACGGCCTGCGTCCAGCATCAGCAGGTGGAACAACGACTCGCTGAGGCTCAGCATAGGCACGGGATCGTTCTTGCTGACGCGGCATTCTTCGCACTGGACAATGGCAGGCGACACCAAATGACGCCATGGTTTTCTCCTGATGCCCAACGGCTTCGCGACGAGGTTTTTATTGCCGCTATGGCGGTACACCGCACCTTCATCGATGCCGCAGCTAAGCCATTTCGTCATAACCTCGGTGCCCTGATGAACGCGTTCACGACGCAGATGTTACCGGGCGCCGAGAAACAAGCGTTACTGCCAGACCTATGGGCATCACTGTTCCTCGTAGTGCCGTTAGTCTCGACGACCTTTGCTTCCGTTAATCGAATGCTCGGCAAGCTACCTCTCGAAAGCCTCGGCTGGCTGCTTGTGGACGAGTCAGGTCAGGCATTGCCACAAGCTGCTGTGGGCGCGATCTTGCGAAGTCGTCGCGCTATCATTGTTGGCGACCCCGTGCAGATTGAGCCAGTGGTCGTGCTGCCCGACACGTTGACGAACGCTATCTGCCGTCGTTTTGGCGTGGATCCAGAGAAGTACGCGGCTCCAATGGCTTCGGTGCAGACCCTCGGTGACGCTGCTTCGACCTACCGGAGTGAGTTCCAGACCAAAATGGGCAGTCGGAGTGTGGGCGTGCCGTTGCTCGTGCATCGGCGATGTTCAGAACCAATGTTTGGGATCTCCAATGCAGTAGCCTATTCCGGCATGATGGTGTCCGCGAAACCGCCGCAACAATCTGACATCAGAAATGTGCTCGGTCCTTCCAGATGGATTCACGTCGAAGGGAGTGGTGAAGACAAATGGTGCCGAGAGGAGGGCAATGAGGTGCTTCGCCTGCTACATCAAATAGCTGCAGTTCACGTGAAGCCCGATCTCTATCTCATCACGCCTTTCGTTATTGTTGCAGAGCGCTTGCGCCAAACAGTACGAGAAAGCGGAGTGCTCAACGGTTGGGTTGACGAGGACGATTGGCGCTGGACCAACGAGCGAATCGGCACAGTGCATACGGTGCAAGGTCGCGAAGCTGAAGCGGTGATTTTCGTGTTGGGTGCGCCTTATGGGGCACAAATCGGGGCTCGTAGCTGGGCTGGTGGACGGCCGAACTTGCTGAACGTGGCTGTTACTCGCGCGAAGGAAGTCATCTATGTCGTTGGTAACCGACAGCTCTGGCGTGAAGCGGGTTTATTTCGAGAACTGGATAAACGACTTCCCCAACCATGAACTGCAAGCATTCCTTTCCGGAGACACTGTTCGTTTGAAGACATCTCCATCCGCTGCCATCGGATTAGGCGATGCCTATCGCCCCAAATCTTCTCAACCAACTTGACCAACGGCGCTATGCGGATGGGCTTCGACGGCCGGTGGTGCGGCGGTCGCGTACCTTGCGCATCCGAACAGCACGGCCGCGACACCTACGTATGCGAGGGCGACAACCGGCGATTGCGCAAAGCCGATCGCTTCGCCATGCATGAATCCGAAGAACGTCAAGACGGCACCGACAAGGGCGAACACACCTGCCCTGGAATATGATCGGTCGATCACGAAGACGGCGATGGAAACCAGCACCAGCCCGCCGAGGATGGCGCCGCCACCAATTACCTGTAACCCATGGTAGAGGATGCCGACCTGACCAAGTTTGTCGAGTCCGACGGCTGCGGCATTGGTACCGGCGGCACCCAGCGCACCGTCAATCTGCAGTTTGCCCCATGCCGCAACGTGCGGCACCAACCCCAGAATGATGGCCGGGGCATGGCTGCGCGGTGTTTCGAGGAATGCTTGCGAGCCGATCAGCATGCCGATGTAGAGCAGGATTGGCGCGATGGCCACGATCGGGATCAATGCCATCATGACTGAAATGATGCCGAACCAGGCCAATAGGATTACCGAGATGCCGGTGGCGACAGAATAGCCGATGCGACCGCCGATCGCTTTCCATCCGGGATGGCCGATGTAGACGGCGAGGATGAACGGATTGCCCATCAGGCAGCCGATCAGGCTGATGACCCCGTCGGCTGTGAGCACGCGCGTGGTGGGAAAACTGTCGCCGGCGGCGGCGGCGCTTTCGACGTTGTCGATGGCTTCCACCAGATCATAGATGCCGAACGGGATGGCAGTCACCAGGATAATGCCGAGAAATTCGAAGCCAGCGAACACGTGGCCGACTGCGGGGATCGGAACGGAAAACCCGAAATTTGAGAAGGAGCCGGCAAGTTTGTCCAGGCTCATGCCTCCATAGTTCAACCCCAACGCGGTGGAACCCCATGCGATCACCATGCCGACTGCAATGGCCACCAGGCCCGCAGGGATGCCCCCGAAGTAACGCACGTTGCCAAGCCAGCTGGCCATGATGATCGCGAAGCAGATGAGCCCGATCAGCGGCGTCATGAACATTTCCAGAGCGGGGCGCATGGAAATAAACGCGATGGACACGCCGGCCAGCGTGCCGAGCAGTGCCGCGCGGGGCGTGACTTTGCGTATCCAGGGCCCGATGAAGCCGCCGATCATGAGTACGAAGCTCTGCACGAATACCCATGTCAGGCCGGCTTCCCACCCCTTGACCGGATCGCCGGTTTGCAACGTAATCGGCAGCATGATCACAAACACCACCACGAACATGTGCGGGACACTGGTGCCAGACGGCAGCGCGGTGACGTCGTTGCGCCCGGTTGTCCTGGCCAGTCGGTAGGCGAGCCATGCGTAATACATGGTGCTCATGAACAGCATGAGGCCGCAGGCCGGAAGAATGCGACCAAAGACGAGATTGTCCGGCATCTTCAGCACGAAGCGCAGGAGGCCGGTGAGGACCAGCATGTTGAGCAGGATGTTGGTGCCGAATCCGAATAAGGCGTTCCAGTCCCCGGGTACCCAGATAGCAGGCTTGTTCGCGTTCATGGTCGTCCTCTCCCTCAGGTTGCGCTGAAGACGTTGCATGCGTACGGTTGTGTGGTGGCGGTCGGCATTGACATCACAACGGGCGCACCAATGATCGCAGGCGCAACAGCGCGGGCCATACGAGGCCGGTGATGCAAACCGTCGCCGTTGCAATGCTTCGGCACTTGTTACCGGCTTGAGACTGGCTGGGGTGGTGTTGCATCGGTGCTGCCGTGTTGTTCCACGTCGCGCATAACGATGCTCGAAGTCAGCGGTCTTGTCGGTGTCTATCCACACCGATCGTCCGGATTATAGGTTGTGCCCTATAGAAAAGAAAGACGAGGGTGAAAGCTCTGAGCGGCAGCATGATCACTCGCCGCATCAAACGAACGTTCTTCACACAGTTTCTCCTTTGTCATGAAACGCTGGTTGAGAATTTCAACGGCGCCCTTCATTGACGCATCTATTCTTGGTTGTGTATAACCAATGAGGATTTTAGAATTTCTCAGAGGATCGTATGTACGCACGCGAGTTTCGTGACGGCGCAAAAGACGGATTGGAAGCGCTCGAACCGCTTGATCCCGACAAGATTACCTCGTTCAGCGAGTTGCTTGAGGCAATGGGTAAAACTGCATTCGGGGGACGGCATGTCGGCAAGGCGTTCGACGTGCTGTGGGCGATGATTGAAGACCCCGACTGCCGGGTCGTGATGACGTTGTCCGGGGCGATGACGATCGCCAAGATGGGCAAGATCATCACAAAGATGATCGATGAAGGAATGGTGCACTGCATCGTCTCGACCGGGGCGTTGATGGCGCATGGCCTCAGTGAGTCGGTCGGCAAGACGCATTATCGGCACGATCCTTCGATGAGCGACGAGGAGCTCTTTCGGAAAGGGTACAATCGCGTCTACGATACACTTGAGATGGAAGCGAATTTGAATTATGTCGAGCACGTCGTCGCGCAAACGTTGAAGCGCCTCAATCATGACCGGCCGCTTTCGTCGGAAATCCTCACGCGGGAGTTGGGAAAGACGTTGGCCGAGGAATTGGACGGAGATGGAATCCTCAAAAGCGCCTACTTGAAAAAGGTGCCGGTCTATATCCCGGCTTTCACTGATTCGGAAGTGGGATTAGACATGGGAACGTGGGCGATGGCTCGAGAGGTCGATCGAGCCCGCTCTCAGGCCGGCCAGGGGAAAGATCTGGATGTATTACGAGCGATCCATCAATCATGTCCTTCATTCAATCCGTATCTCGATCTCAACAGCTATGCCGACCATGTCCTCTCCGCGAAACGACTCGGGATTTTCACGATCGGAGGAGGTGTTCCACGGAACTGGGCGCAACAGGTTGGTCCGTACATTGAAATCGGTAATCTTCGGTTGGGCCTGAACGTGAAGCCGCCTCGATTTCACTATGGCGTGAGAATTTGCCCCGAACCGGATTACTGGGGAGGGCTCAGCGGCTGTACGTATCAAGAAGGACTTTCCTGGGGGAAATTTGTGACACCGAAGGACGGTGGGCGATTCGCCGAAGTGTTGAGTGATGCGACGGTCGTCTGGCCCTTGTTAATGATGGGGATTCTGGAGCGAAAGAAAGCCAGTGCCGTGCATCGGTCATGAGGAAAACGGTCGGGCAAGTTCTGGTTCAACTGCTTGTCCTCGGTGGACTTGGATGGATCTCTTACGTCTCGGCCGGAGATGCGCTTGAAACCGATGCTCGGATGAGAGGGCGTGCGACCGCGCCGGTCACGCTCATCGAATATTCTGATTTTACATGTGGCTATTGCCTGAAGTTTTTTAAGGATACATGGCCAAGGATTCAGGCTCGTTACGTCGATAGTGGAAAGGTCCGGTTTCTTTACAAGGATTATCCGCGTGCCGATCAGGGCCCTGGAGTTGATGCTGCCTCAGCGGCACGATGCGCGGGTGCCCAAGGAAAGTATTGGGGGATGCATGACCGGTTGTTTGCCGCAGGGGGCCGGTTGGACAAGCAGGTCATTCTCCGACATGCGGATGCGCTCGGCTTGGACCAGCTCGCGTTTGAACGGTGTATGAGCGACGGGCGGTATACGAAGGCGATTTTCGAAGATCGCCAGGAAGCCAATCAGTGGGGGTTTCATGGAACCCCAGGGTTCATCCTCATGCGAACGGCTGCTGAGCCGACGGAAAAAGAGCCGGCCGTTGCGATCCCTGGGGCATTTCCATTCGAGCTGTTCGCAGAAGAGATCGATCGACTTCTAGCGAATGACAGAAAATAGCTGGATTGCGCCGGAGCGGAGCGAGCCGTTGTGCGTGATGTTGACATCGGCACGCAGGTGCGATAGTCCTCTTTGTCAATAGAAGGTAAGGTGTCCATATGGCTTCGATGCAATCGTTTTGGCCCGTCTCTCATCGCGATGACGACTTCTGGGTCTGCATGTCGTGCCTCACGGAAGTCTTCTACAGAAAAGTTCCGATGCCGGACTGTCCCTCTTGTCACGGTGTGTCGACCTACGAGGGATTTACGATGGAGGCGATCCGCGATTGGGGCACGGAAGACCTGATCGCCAAGGCCGTTGCCGCACAAGAAGCAGCCACGGTTGCTCAACCTGCCGCTGAAGCTACGGCGCCGGTTGAAGCGGCGGACTAACACCAATCTCATCCTAGACTCCAGCGAGCCTTCCAGTGCAGGAATCCCGTCCGTTCCTCGTTCATGGTCAATGGAAGTCGGGCGAGCTCTCGGCTCCTGTCGTTGATCCGTTCACCGGAAAACTCGTCGCGCAGGTCACCCAAGCGACTGAATCTGATGTCGATGAGGCCATCGCGTCCACGCACAGTGCGGCTGCGACGATGGAGCAGCTTCCGGCACATGCCAGATACAATATGCTCCAGCAGGTGGCCGCCTTGCTCTATCGGCGCCGGGATGAATTTGCCCAGGCCGTCACGGCCGAGGCGGGCAAGCCGATCACCGACGCGAAGCGGGAGGTCAGTCGGGCCATTCAAACCTTTACGGTGGCTGCCGAAGAAGCACGACGGATTCCGGGGGAGGTGGTCCCGCTCGATTGGACACCCGGTTTCGATACCCATCTTGGCGTCCTTCGCCGTTTCCCGATCGGTCCGATTCTCGGCATCACCCCCTTCAACTTTCCGCTGAATCTGGTGACACACAAAGTGGCGCCTGCGCTTGCTTCCGGCAACTCGATTCTGATCAAGCCGGCTCCTCAGACACCGCTGACGGCTCTTCTCCTTGGAGAGGTGGTCATGGAGGCGGGAATTCCTCCGGGCGGGCTCAATGTGGTGCCGTGCGATAACAGCCTCGCTGAACGGATGGTGGTCGATCCACGATTCAAATTGCTCAGTTTCACCGGAAGCGCGTCGGTAGGATGGATGCTGAAGGCTAAGTGTGGAAAGAAAAAAGTCACGCTTGAACTCGGGGGCAACGCCGGCGTGGTCATCGAGCCCGATGCCGACCTCGAGCTTGCAGCCCAACGTTGCGCAGCAGGTGGATTTGGGTATGCCGGCCAAACATGCATTTCGGTGCAGCGGGTCTTCGTTCATCATGCGGTCGCCGATGTGTTTACGACCAAGTTGCTCATGCATGTCGCTCGCTTGAAAGTGGGCGACCCTCGTGACGAGACGACGAGCATCGGTCCGCTCATCGATCAGGCAGCCGCTCAGCGGGTGGAAAGCTGGATCGGCGAAGCCGTTTCGGACGGAGCGCGCGTGCTGTTGGGCGGAAAACGGATGGGATCGCTGATTGAAGCCACGGTGCTGTCGAATGTAAAGCCCGACATGAAAGTTTCCTGTAAGGAAGTGTTTGGACCGGTTGTCACCGTCACGCCGTATCGGCAGCTCAGCGAGGCCGTGGTGCTGCTCAATCAATCGGACTACGGATTACAGGCCGGCGTCTTCACGCAGGACATCAACAAGATCTTTTACGCCTTTCGTCACCTGGAAGTCGGAGCCGTGTTGGCAAATGAAATTCCTACATTCCGGGCCGACCATATGCCCTACGGCGGCGTGAAAGATTCCGGGTTGGGACGCGAGGGCGTTCGTGCCGCGATTGAAGATATGACGGAGCCGCGGATGCTCATCATGAACCTGAAGGAACCGTCCCATTCACCCGAAAAAAGTGTCTAGAAGATATTGCGAAGCCGGTCCAATCTTGCTACAACAGGCGCCTGATACTGCCGTTGATCTGGTCCGGTTTGTTTGTCCAGCTGACCGCTTTGGCACACGTCACCAAACAACCTCCGAACAACCAGACAGGCCGACTACCAGACGAAAGGGGAGATGAATGGTACCTACGCATATGTTTTTAACGAGAGGGGTAGGGGTCCACAAGGAAAAGCTGGCCTCCTTCGAAGAGGCGTTGCGCAGCGCCGGTGTGGCCTATTGCAACCTCGTCAGCGTATCGTCCATCCTGCCTCCCCATTGTAAGATCATTCCTCGCAAACGCGGAGAGAAGTTGTTGAAACCAGGTGAAATCACGTTTTGTGTCATGGCGCGTTCGGAAACGAATGAACGGAACCGGCTCATCTCGGCTTCGGTCGGCCTGGCGAAACCCACAGATCGCGGGACATACGGCTATCTATCGGAACACCATGCCCATGGCGAAACAGATGAGGAGACCGGAGAGTACACGGAAGATCTCGCAGCGCAGATGCTTGCAACCACGTTGGGAGTGGAGTTCGATCCAAATGTCGCCTGGAAAGAGCGCGAGCAGGTCTTTAAGATGGGTGGAAAAATCGTGAGAACTCTGAACATCACCCAATCGGCCGTCGGCAAGAAAGGCAAGTGGATCACGGTCATCGCACTGGCGGTCTTCATCCCGCCGGAGAATGTGCCCAGCCGTTCTCGCAAGTAGAGGCTTGTCGGTCTTGGCTGTCTTCACACCGCCTCAGCCGTCGGTCTGACAGGATGCTGAAAAAGTCGTCCAGCGGCGTTCTCGCATCGCTCAGAGACTCAACGTACCGAAGCGTACGCCTCGTCCCTTCGCTCGCTGTGGCCTTGCTGGACCGTCTTTTTGAGCATCCTGAATTGATTCTGGCGTCAGCACCAAACGGAAACTTCCGAGAAGAATGCCCATGACGCTTCCCGCCGGTTGGGAGGGGCCCGACCATAATTTCCTGGGAATCGACGAACCCTGGTGTCATCCGGACCAAGCGGGGGTTTACGTTCTACCGGCTCCCTACGAACATACCTCCAGTTATATTCGCGGGTCAGACCATGGCCCATCCGCTATCTTGGAAGCCTCTTGCCAGGTTGAATTCTACGACGAGCAGCTCGGGTGTGAGCCGTTTCGAGAATGGGGTGGGATCGCGACGGCTTCGCCCTTGGATCTCAATGGGGATGTCGATCGCGCGGCAGTCGACGCCATCGAAGCGTTTGTTTCCCCGCACGTAGGAACCGGACGGTTTCTTATCACGCTGACCGGCGAACACACCGGTGCATTGGGAGCGATTCGGGCCCATGCAAAACGATATCCGCAGATGACCGTTGTGCAGATCGACGCCCACGGAGATCTACGGGATGCCTATCAAGGCAATCCGTTCAGCCATGCCAGCGTTATGGCGCGGGTGGTGGAGGACGGCGTACCCTTGGTGCAAGTGGGTATTCGGTCGATCAGCCCGGAAGAGGTCGCTCGTATCGATGCCACGTCCCGCATCAAGACGTTTTTTGCTGCGACCATTCTTGATCCATCCGGACCGTACGAAGGCAAAGCGTCGAACTGGATCCCTGACGTGGTTGCGGCCTGCCGAACGCCCGTGTACCTGACATTCGACTGCGATGGGCTCGATGCGTCGATCGTTCCCGCCTTGGGCACTCCCGAGCCGGGTGGGCTCGGGTGGTACGATACCCTCAATCTCATCACGGCTCTGGCCAACGGGCCCGGCATCGTCGGCATGGATGTCAGCGAGATCGCTCCCATCGAAGGATTCGTGGCGCCGCAATTTTCCATTGCGCGTTTGATCTATCGTATACTCGGTCGTGTCAGGGCCGGACGTCGTGTCCACTAACGATCAGCATCACACGTCCATCGTTTCGTCTTTCCGTGGCGCAAACCATTCGCATCAATAAGTTCTTCACCGAGCATGGGATCTGTTCCCGGCGCGAGGCAGACCGTTTAATTGAGTCCGGCCTCATCACGATCAACGGCCGGGTGGCCAAACTCGGCGACCAGGTATCGTCCCATGACGTCATTGCCCGAGCGGGCCGTGTGATCGCCTGGGGCAAGGCGACTCTCTATATCAAGTATCATAAGCCGGTCGGCGTCACGACAACGAGTGAATCGCATGTCCCGCGAAACATCATTGCGGAGATCGGGCACCCTGAGCGGATTTTCCCCATCGGGCGGTTGGACAAGGATTCATCCGGGCTCATCTTGCTGACGAACGACGGCGACATCGTGAACGAAATCCTCCGTGCCGAATTCGGACACGAACGAGAGTACCTCGTGCAGGTCGATCGTCCGTTCGACCAATCCTTCTTGGATCATCTGTCGCGGGGCGTGGTCATTCTTGGAAACAGGACGAAGCCCTGTCGGACGATGCGCGTGGGGCGTGATCAATTTCGCATCATTCTGACGGAGGGACGCAATCGGCAGATCAGGCGTATGTGTCAGGCGCTCGGCTATCGAGTGACAAAGCTGCACCGCACGAGGATCATGCACGTTACCGTCAACGGGCTGAGCGCCGGGAGTTGGAAAGAACTCACGAGTCCGGAGCGGGAGGAGCTCCTGAGAGCGGTAGGGCGGCCTCAGGTCTGACGCGGTTTTTCTAGTGGAGCCCAATGGACGGCTAACTGAGCAGCTCGCGACGGGCGGTTCGGACGAGGGTGAGAACGATCGGGTGCTTCAGCCGCCGCTCCACGGTGATGGCGTAGAAGTGCTGCTTGAGTCCTTCCACTTGGCCGACCACCTGCACTCGATATTGGCGACAGATTTCCTTCCCGATCACCGATGCGCCGGGGAAGATCCCATGCCCGTCCTGTCCGAACGCTTTCAATGTCGCGCTGTCGTCGAACTCCCCCACAATGTTGGGTTGCACTCCGTAGTTGACCAGCCATTGGTCCAACAGCCGCCGAAGCATGGCATTGGAGGTAGGAAGGAGTAATGGTGCGTCGCGAAGTGATTGGGGGAAGCTGCGACGATACTGACCGGCCAGCTTCGCCGTGGCAAACAGTGTGACTCCCGATTCGCCCAAGGGATGGTTATACGTGTGCTCCTTGATGCCCGATGGGGCCGGTGTGTCCGCGATCACGAGATCCAATCGATGGGCCGTCAGATCGGTCAAGAGTTGGCGAAGTTTGTCTTCCTGGCAGATCAACCGCGTCGGCCGATACAGCTTCAAAGCCGATTTGAGGAGCTGAGTCGCCAACGGTTTCGGCACCGCGTCCGCAATGCCGACGATCAGCCGCGTCGGATGTCCATTGCCCTGCCCCTTCACGGTGTTCATCAGCTCTTGACCGGTCGCGAAGATGTCCTCCGCGTACTTGAACACGAGCTGGCCCATCTCCGTCAGCGCCAGGCGGCGGCCGGTTCGTATGAATAACTTTTCTCCCAACGTATTTTCCAAGAGGTGGATCTGTCCGCTGATCGTGGGCTGCGCCAGACGGAGTTCTTCGCAGGCTTTCGTCACGGTCCCGTGCTTGGCGACGGACCAGAAATACAGCAGATGATGATAGTTCAGCCAATCCATATGGCCCTAGGCCTCGAATTAGGGAAGACACTATACATCGGATTAGCCGATAACTCCAATCCGTTTTATCTATTTTGAAAAACGAACGGGAGATTGCTACTGTGGGCGCCGTCCGCCACTTGATGTGAAAGGAGCATCCCTCATGATTGCTCTGGTATTGGCCCTTGTGACTCTCCTGCCAATGACCGCACTGGCGGAACCGATTCATGATTCCAGCGTATTGCAGGCTCAGTCGACGCGCACCGCTCCACTGACCATCGATGAAGTGCTGGCTCGTATCGAGTTGACGCATCCGCTGCTTCAGGCGACGGGAGCCGAGCGAACGAAGGCCCGGGCAAAGATCCTGAAGGCGCTTGCGGCATGGGAACCGACGTTCAAAAACATTACAGAGGCCCAACGTTATAACACTTGGAATCTCACGACGTCTCCCTTCCTACCGTTTTTTTCGACGGGGGGATATAACGACAGCAAGCTCGATGTCGGGCATCCCTGGGGCTTCCGGGTCCAGGGCGGACTCCGCCACGGCTTCGGGGATCGCGCCAATCAGAACTTCACCGCTATTATCCCGCATGATCTTCTGGGCTTCTATCCTCAGCAGATGCTCATCGTTAGCGGGTCGTTCCAGTTGCTGCGCGGCCTCATGATGAACGACGAGTACGCCGAGTTTCAACAGGCCGAACTCGCGGGGCCGCAGGCGGAGATCAAGGTCGCGCAGAAACGGCAGGATCTGTATCTCGCCGGGGCCGTCCAGTACTGGGATTGGCAGGTCGCCGTCAAACAAGCCGATGTGGTGAAGCGTGCGCTGGCCGTCGCGGAAGAACGCCTCATTCAGGTGCAAGGGCTAGCCAAGGGTGGGAAGGCGGCGCCGCTTGATGTGGTCGAGGTGAGCCAAGAGGTTCAGAAGCGGCGAGAGGCTGCGATCGCCGCGCAACGGAAGGTGGAGTATGAGCAGTACAAACTGTCTCTCTTTCTCTGGGAGAAGAACGAGCCGGTGACCCCTCGGCCGGAATGGGCGCCGGAATTCCAGGGAGAAACGCCGCTCCCGACCGAAGACGAGGTCGCGGCCTACAAAGCAGATGCGAAAGAAGATCGGCCGGAAGTGCGGGACCTCTACATCGAAGCCAAGAAGAACAATATCGACATCAAGCTCGCCAAGAACAAACTGCTCCCGAAATTGGTTCTTGAAGGGGGGCCGACACCTGGCGCCGTGGACTGGATTGTGGGAATCGGGTATCGAATCGGCATACACGCTGAGATGCCGCTGTTCCAGCGCGAAGCGCGGGGGAAGGTCATGGCCGCGGAAGTGGGCCAACAACAATTGGCGTTGAAACAGCAATATATCGAGCAACAAGTCAGCTTCGACGTGGATAACTGGCTCTCGGCGATCGTGCGCGCCAGAGACCGGGTGAAGGCGGCGACGGAAGCCCTGCGGTTGGCCAAGACGTTGGAGGAGGGCGAACGAACCCGATTCAATATGGGCGCGACCACCGTCCTCTTTGTGAACCTCCGTGAGCGCAACGTGGTGGAATCGGCGTATCAGCTGTATCGGGCGCAGGCCGACTACGCGGTGTCCAAAGGCGGGATGCTGTGGGCGAGAGGACTATTGTCGAAGCCCTGGCCGACGGAGTCCTTGGCGAAGTATGGGAACCCTCTGACGGCAGCGGGCATGTACGGTTACAAACAACCGGGCCGCGATTAATCCGGCACAAGGAGCATCCTTCGATGGCCGCTCTATTATTCGTGATTCTGCTCTTGCTTCCCGTGACGACACTGGCGGAACCGGTGCATGATTCAAGCGCGTTGAAAGCGCAGTCCGCCCGCACCGAGCCCCTGACCATCAGCGAGGTGCTTGCCCGTATTGAGTTGACGCATCCGCTGCTTCGGGCGACCGGGATCGAGCGAATTGAGGCCCGGGCGAAGATCCAAAAGGCGCTCGGGGCCTGGGAACCGACGTTCAAGAACATTACACAGGCCGCTCGTATTCAAGATTGGAATTTCCTGTTTGCCGAAGCTGTGTATACGGGGGGATTTAACGACAGCAAGCTTGAGGTCGGGCATCCCTGGGGCTTCCGGATCATGGGCGGGATCCGTAACGGCTTCGGGGATCAACTGGCTACCGGGCACCCTCCTGTGCAAGCTGGGCAAGCAGGGACGGCTGCTTGGATCCCTGATGTAACCCTCTTCTATCCTCAGCAGCAAATGATCTTCGGTGGGGAGTTCAAGCTGCTGCGTGGATTCATGATGAACGACGAGTACGCCGAGTTGCAACAGGCCGAACTCGCGGGTCCGCAGGCGGAGATCAAGGTCGCGCAGAAACGGCAGGATCTGTATCTCGCCGGGGCCGTCCAGTACTGGGATTGGCAGGTCGCCGTCAAACAAGCCGATGTGGTGAAGCGTGCGCTGGCCGTCGCGGAAGAACGCCTCATTCAGGTGCAAGGGCTAGCCAAGGGTGGGAAGGCGGCGCCGCTTGATGTCGTCGAGGCCAACAAAGAGGTTCAGAATCGGCGAGAGGCTGCGATCGCCGCGCAACGGCAGGTGGAGTATGAGCAGTACCATCTATCCCTCTTCCTCTGGGAGAACGGCGAGCCAGTGACCCCACGACCTGAGTGGGCACCGGAGTTCCAGGGAGAGACGCCGCTCCCGACCAAAGACGAGGTCGCGGCCTATAAAGTGGAGGCGAAAGAAGATCGGCCGGAAGTGCGGGACCTCTACATCGAAGCCAAGATGAACAATATCGATCTCAAGCTCGCCAAGAACTATCTGCTCCCGAAGTTGAATATTGAGGGGGGACGAGTGGATGCCGCAGCGGACTGGATTGTGGGCGTGGGGTATCACTACGGAATGCAGTTTGAGATGCCGCTGTTCCAGCGGGAAGGGCGTGGGAAGGTCATGACCGCGGAAGCGGACCAGCAACAGTTGGTCCTGAAGCAGCTGTACACCGAGCAACAAGTCAAGGTCGACGTGGATAACTGGCTTTCGGCCCAAGTACGCGCCAGAGACCGGGTGAAGGCGGCGACGGAAGCCCTGCGGTTGGCCAAGACGTTGGAGGAGGGCGAACGGACCCGGTTCAATATGGGCGCGACCACCGTCCTTTTTGTGAACCTCCGTGAGCGCAACGTGGTGGATTCGGCGTACGAGCTGTATCGGGCGCAGGCCGACTACGCGGTGTCCAAAGGCGGGATGTTATGGGCCAGGGGGAACTTGTCCAAGCCGTGGCCCGAAAGCGAGTTGGCCAAGTACGGGAACCCTCTGACGGCGGCTGGCATGAACGGCTACAAACAACCGGGACGCGATTAATTCGGCAACAAAGGAGCATCCTTCCTTGATCCTTCTATTGTTGTTCTCGTTGATGATTGTGCCGGC
This sequence comes from Nitrospira sp., assembly GCA_019636835.1. Classification (GTDB taxonomy): domain Bacteria; phylum Nitrospirota; class Nitrospiria; order Nitrospirales; family Nitrospiraceae; genus Nitrospira_D. Next base: position 47,891 of record JAHBWU010000009.1, on the reverse strand, counting down.
GACCACACTGGCGGAATCGGTGATCGACTCGAGTGCGGTGCAGGCTCAGTCGACTCGTACCGCTCCCCTGACCATTGAAGAGGTGTTCGCCAGGATCGATCTGACCCATCCGCTGCTCCGGGCCACCGGACTGGAGCGGGCGCAGGCTCGGGCGAAAATCCTGAAAGCGTTGGGAGCGTGGGAGCCGAAATTTCGAAATGAGGTCGAGATCGACCGGTATCTCACGTGGAATCTGACGAACGTTTCAGGCGTGCCGAATACCGAGATTGCCGGCTATAGCGATACCATGCTCAAGATCGGGCACCCCTATGGGTTCGAGATTTTCGGCGGTATCCGTAACGGCTTTGGGACTCATGCCACTCTTAATGGCTCCGGCGGCCCTATCCTTCGTTCCCCAGAAACCGGCCCGGTGGCGTTTCCTACAGACATGCAACTTTTCTATCCGCAGCAAATGGCCATCGTCGGTGGAGCCTTCAATCTCATGCGCGGGTTCATGATCAACGACCAATACGCCGCGTTGCAACAGGCCGAACTCGCGGGGCCGCAGGCGGAGATCGCGGTGGCCCAGAAAAGGCAGGATCTCTATCTCGCTGGGGCCGTTCAATATTGGGATTGGCAGGTCGCCGCCAAACAAGCCGATGTGGTGAAGCGTGCGCTGGCCGTCGCGGAAGAGCGCTATCGCATGGTTGAGGGCAGATCCAAAGCCGGTGCGGTTGCTCCGATCGATGTGGTCGAAGCCCGAGAAGAAGTTCAGCGGCGTCGAGAGGCTGCTATTGCCGCGCAGCGGAAGGTCGAGTATGAGCAATATAAGCTGGCGCTCTTTCTCTGGGAAAACGGCCAACCTGTGACACCTCGCCCTGAATGGGCCCCGGAATTTCAGGGGGAAACGCCGTTGCCGAGCGAAGAGGATGTGGCGGCCTTCAAGGTGGAAGCCATGGAGGATCGTCCAGAAGTGCGCGATCTCTACATTGAAGCCAAATTGAACAATATCGAACTGAAACTGGCGAAGAATAACCTGCTTCCAAAGCTGGAGGTTGAGGGGGGGCCGTCGGTGGGCGGTATCTATTGGATTGGAGGGTTCGGCTACCGAGTGGGTACTCTCTTCAGCATGCCGTTGTTCAATCGGGCCGCCCGAGGGAAGGTCCTTCACGCAGAAGCGCAGCAGCAACGATTGACATGGAAAATAGCATACACGGAGCGACAAGTTACGATCGACGTGGATAACTGGCTCTCAGCGATTGTGCGGGCCCGAGACCGAGTGACAGCCGCAACGGAAGCTCTGCGCTTGGCCAAGACCTTAGAAGAGGGCGAACGAGCCCGGTTTAATATGGGAGCGACGAGTGTGCTGTTCGTTAACCTGCGCGAGCGCGCCGTCGTCCAAGCGGCCTATGAGCTTTACCGCGCCCAGGCAGACTATGCGGTGGCCCGAGGAGGGATGCTGTGGGCAAGGGGGGCTCTCTCTAAGCCTGTGTCCAATGATGTGTTGGCCAAGTACGGGGACCCATTGCATGCGGCTGGCTCGTCCGGTCGTAAACTGCCGGGACGCGACTGATGTCAGGCAGAAGGGTGGTACTACCGTATAGTTCATTCGATGGGCTTGGAAGTAGGTTCCCAGACGTGATGTAGTGCAGTCGTCATTAGATTCAGCAAGGTGCCGATCAATCACATTCTGACTTATTACTGGGGGTGCTCATGAAAGAACCTCAGGGCGAAAGTTATCAGGGCCTGTTCGAAGCGCTGATGAAGCAGCTTTCTGTGGCCATGCGGGCTGAGAAAAAAATCATGAGTCTGATTTTTTCTTATGCCCTGGCCGTTGGGTTCTTTTCCCTTATCATCCCGTTGACCGTGCAGGAGTTGGTCAGCACCTTTTCCTACGCGGTTCAGCCGGTCATGATTTGGACTCTGACCAGCGTCATGCTGGGGGTCCTGTTGTTCGTCGGCCTGTTCAAGACTTTCCATTTCTACGCGGTGGACGTCGTCCAGCGGCGAATCTTTGCAAGGGTTGCCGTGGCGATGGTTGAACAGCTCCCTCGGAATCGATTTAAAGGGATGCGGCCTGAGCTTGCGAACTATTTTATTGAAACAGTCTTTATGCAGCGCGCCTTATCCACGCTGCTCATTGATCTGTTGAACGTCGTGGTGGGTGGAACGGTCGGCATGATCGTGCTGGTTGTGTATCACCCGTATTTTCTTCTGTACAACCTTCTGCTCATGGCGGGGTTCGGCATCACGTTTTTCGTGCTCTCTCGCGGGGCGCTGAAGACGACGCTCACCATGTCTCACGCGAAGTACGACGTCTTCAATTGGATTCAAGATATTTCGCGAAATTCGTTGCAGTTGAAAGCCACTGACAGCCGCCCATTTCTCATGCAGAAGACGAATGATCTCGTCAGTCGGTATGTCGAAACTCGGAAGGCGCGGTTTGCCGTTCTCGTGCGGCAGTATATTGGGTCAGTGAGCGGGCAAGCGATCGCACAATCCGGAGCCCTTGGCCTCGCAGGCTATCTCATGGCAGCAGGGCAGTTGACCCTTGGGCAGTTGGTCGCTGTTCAGGCGGTCGTCGGCGCACTGGTCATCAATTTTGACTCCCTCATCAAAAACATGGGCTATGTGTATTATTTCTTCGCGTCCCTGACACATCTTGATGAGGTCTTTAGGCAGGAACAGGATTATGTCTCAGTCGAATCCGCTGTGGCTTTGCCTAAGCATTTGACGCAAGGGGTCCGTGTCACCTGCAAAGGCGTCAGTTTGATTCATAACGGCGCGTCCGTGTTCGATGGCTTCAACCTGGATGTAGCGCCGGGAGAGAAGCTCGGTATCTACGCGAGGACCACGGGAGCCAAAACCGCGTTGGCCAGAGTGTTAGGTGGACTCGAAACACCGACTAATGGTGTCGTTCAGTACAATGGCGTTGATCTCCGCTATATCGAGCCCAATGCCATCAACCAATGCCGCAGCGTCATGATCGATTCTCAGCTGTCGTTGATCAAGGGAACGATCGAAGAAAATATCGTCATGGGACGTTCCTACGTCACCTATGATGATATCAACTGGGCACTTCGTTTCACCGAACTGGAAGAGGATGTCGAGGGTTTGGCGCGCGGTGTGAAGTCCGATATCTCCTCACTGGGAGAATCCCTTTCGCCGACACACGTCGTGCAGATCCTCCTCGCCCGAGCGATCCTAGGGCGTCCGCAAGTCCTCATATTTGACGGCCTGATTCACTCGCTCGAACCATCGTTGCGCGAGCGTGTGTTGCGTCGATTGTGCTCTAAGGACGAAGCATGGTCTGTGATCTTCGTGTCGACGGATCCCAATCTTACGGATCACGCCGATCGTCGCATTATGTTGCACCATGCTCATGCGTAAACGGTTGGAATGGCAAATCAACACCGGTAAATTAATGGAGGCTCCATGGCTAGCCTAGGTCGCGGTGTCGAAGGCAGTGGGGAACGTGCGCTGGTCAAGCGAGGGGTAGGCTTGGAAGCGATCACCATCGAACAGGGACCCACATTGGCTAAGTTGCCATGCTGGGAAGCAGTACAGATTCCAGGCGGAATGTTCACGGCATCTCGTGCGATCCTGACGATTCTCCTGCTCTTTCTAATCATTCTTGAGTTCGTCCCTTGGACGCAGACCATTTCTGCAAATGGAAAAGTGTCCGCTTATACTCCCTACGATCGCCCACAGCAGATTGAGTCCCGGATTACGGGCCGCATCAAGGCATGGCATATTTATGAAGGGGTCAAGGTTCAAAAAGGCGATCTCGTCGGCGAGTTGGAGGATTACGATCCAACCTTCATGGCGCCTGAAATTCTTCCTCTCTTCGAACAGCGTAAGGTAGCCCTAGAACAGACACGCCAGGCAGCATTAGCCAGGGCAGATCAACTCAATAGGCGAATTGGGGAGATGAAAAAGTTGGTCCAGGCTGCTGTGCCTTCCGCCGAAGCCCGGGTGGTGGAAGCTGATAACAGGGTGCGGGAAGCACAACAGAAGGTTGAACAGCTTAAGATCGATGTGCACACAGCGCAACTCAATGTCGATCGGCATCGGCAACTTGTCAGGGATGGGTTGGTTTCACAACGCGAACTTGAGTTAACGATTCAGACGGAAATCGGCACAAAGGCAGGTTTGCAGGCAGCACAGGCCAGTTTGTTGGCTGCTGAACAGTCTCGGTCAGCCCTGAGCTTCGGACGTGATCAAATTACCGCGGATGTACAGCAACGACTCATGGACGCGATAGCATCGCGCGATGCTGCGGTGGCGGAAGCCGCCAAAGCGACGGAGCAGTTGGCGGATATCTCGTACCGGCAACAGGGTGTCCAACAACGTATTGAAGCCGCTAAACTTATAGCGCCGATGAGTGGAACCGTCGTCAAGATGAACAAAGTCGGTATTAATGAGACGGTGAAACAGGGAGAGAATCTAGTCACTATTTCTCCTCTCGCCGCTGATCCAGCCATCGAAATGGTGGCAGAAGGATTGGATTCTCCGCTTTTGAAACCTGGGCGGAAGGTTCGAATCTTGTTTTTCGGCGTGCCGGCCATTCCATTGCCGGCGTGGCCTTCGTTGATGGCGGGTACTCGCGGCGGCGTCATCAAGGTGGTTGACCAGATTGACGATGGAAAAGGAAATTACCGGTTCTGGGTCGTTCCTGACCCGGATGATCCTCAACCATGGCCTGAGCAGGCTCAGGTGAGACAGGGCACAAAGGTATTGGGCTGGGTGATCATGAATCGTGTTCCTCTTTGGTACGAACTGTGGCGGCGCTTTAACTTCTTCCCACCGGATTATCTTGAGCGGTCACCGAGCGTGTTTGAGATGTTTGCACCCAAGGTGGCGGCCCCTGGTGGTAAATAGCTGATCGTGCCGTAAATCGATACGGCACATCGTTCTCCTTCTTGAAGATGGCTCAGGGCATTCCCTGGGCCATCTTTACGTTTAGCGGTGACTGTAAGTTTTATCCCGTCGATTTTCCAGTGTGACTTCCAACGCACAGCGATCGCAGATACACCTACTGCGAAGACCTCTTTACAAAAGTATGATTGTTTTGGCTCTCACCTCTCCCTGGCCTGTGCAAAGCGAATGTAGATTGCACAAGGGCAATTTGCGATGGCTCCAATCTCCTTGACCCAATCAGGGAGACTCGCTAAGGTGCCGCTACTTATCCTATGGAAAGAGAAGCGTTGTGGAAAGGAAAGGTAGATGATGGCCAGAATACAGCGGGCAGCGAGCCGGTCTCAGCAAGAGGCAAGTGGAGAGGTCAAGAGCCGTAAACCGCTTGTTGGAATCCTAGGCGGCAGTAAATCAGATTTCCCCGTTTTAGAAAAATCCGGAATGATCTTGGACGAACTGGGGATCCCCTATGAACTGCTCGTTGTTTCTGCTCATCGGACACCCGACCGTCTCTTCGAGTACGCCACAAGCGCTCATGGCCGAGGGATCGAAGTCATCATTGCTGGAGCTGGAGGAGCGGCTCACCTTCCCGGCATGTTGGCTTCCAAGACCCATCTGCCGGTGATCGGTGTGCCGATTCCGACAGAAAACCTTCGTGGCCTCGATTCCTTATTATCAATCGTCCAGATGCCAAAAGGCATTCCAGTTGCGACCGTGGCAATCGGGGGTGCTGAGAATGCGGGCCTTCTCGCCGGGCAAGTTCTCGCAGGCGGGCATCCTGAAATTGCTGAGCGCATCAGGAACTATCGGGCCGCTCAAACGGAGAGCGTTCTCAATTCTCCCGAGGCCAAAGGGCACGGGTCTAGACAACGTCGGATCCGATGAGAGATAAGGCTGCGGCTGTGACGGAGCGCATCCTTGAACCTGGCTCCACTCTGGGAGTATTGGGTGGTGGACAATTGGGGGCGATGTTCACTGATACTGCCCACCGCATGGGTTACGGGGTTGCTGTCTGGGATCCAGATGCCGACGCACCGGCTCATAGGATCGCCACCCACTCATTTACAGCGCCATTCACGGATGTTGGCGTCCGGGATCAATTCGCAAGCATGGCTGATGCCGTGACTCTGGAATGGGAAAATGTGCCTGCGGAGCTCTGCGAATGGCTGGAAGGGCGCTGCCCGATGCGACCTGCCGGGGCTGTTCTTAGGATCCTCCAGGACCGGATTGAGCAGAAAGAATACTTGTCGTCACGGCACCTCTCTGTTCCCGCGTTCGTCGCCGTCGAATCGGCACCTCAACTGATCTCAGCAGTCGACCGTCTCGGCCTTCCCGCTGTCTGTAAAACGGCAAAGAGTGGGTACGATGGGAAAGGTCAGTGGTTACTCCGAAACACTGCTGATATGAGGCAGGTTGGACAAATCCTAGAAAGGGCTCCGCCCGGTCATCGGTGGATTCTTGAACAATTCATAGACTATGTCAGAGAGCTTTCGGTTCTCGTCGTGCGAAGCGAGAGCGGAGCGTGCTGTGTGTATCCCGTGGTTGAGAATCGGCACGAGCTGGGCATTTTACGAGAAACCCGCGTCCCCGCTTCTATTCCTTTTGACATCGCTGAGAAGGCGACGGAACTCTCGAAACAAGCCGTAGCGGCGTTACAGGGTGTCGGCGTTTTCTGTGTGGAACTCTTTCAGGTCAAAGATGGTTTCCTTCTCATTAACGAGATTGCGCCTCGCCCTCACAACTCGGGGCACTATACACTGGACGTTTGTACGGTATCCCAATTCGAGCAGCAGGTACGAGTAACTTGTGGGCTCCCATTGGGCGAAACAAGGCTCTTAAGCCCTGCGATCATGGTGAATCTTATCGGTGAAGACGTAAGATCTGTGACATCCAGCGAAGGGATCTACGCACTCCATTCAACAGCAGGGGCTGTGCTTCATCTATACGGCAAGCGGATGATTCGTCCTGGTCGAAAGATGGGACATGTGACATTTACAGCTCCCCAAGATCTGACAGCAGCAGAATTGGCTCACAGCTTCATCCAACGTCTCCGAAAGCCCGCCTAAGTTCGCTCGATACTTCCTATATATACACGGTGAAAAAGCTTTTCGGCAGCAAGCACCCTGACGCCGTTCGATTTTGTCACCATTTGGTTCGGAAGAGATCATGAGAAAGACAAAAAGCCCAGCAAATGACAAGACCTATCATTGATTCTAGAGGCATACAATTTGCTGTTCCTTGCGCGTTGTTGCAGAGAGGGTATCAAAGAAATGGGACGAAATTTGCTCAAAAGTGACTCCCGCCCAGCGTCAGACAAACTCTACCGATTGCTCACCGAGCCAGGCTCCCGCTACCTTGTTCTTCAAGGGCTTGTCACTATCATCTTGTCGTATGAATTGCTCTTCGGTGCCGAGTCAGTCATTAGTCGACTAATGAGCAACGGTCTGGTGGTGGGACTATGGCTGGCGCTACTCGTTATCGCAATGCTGCCTCAGACTGTCCTGGGGACCATGTGGTTCAGTGCCGGGCTCGTTACCATGGATACACTTTTAGTGACCGCCGTTATTTACCTTTCCGGAAACGCGAGGTCCGATCTCTATATTGCGTATTTTGTACTTATGTTGGTAGCGGCGTCAGTCAGACGGCTGAGTCATCTGCTCGGTCTCTCCCTGCTCTTGAGCGTCGGGTACGCTGTAGTGCTCTATGAAGAGGTTCTGCAAACGGGGATCTTGGGTACAGGACAGCTGCTGGGGATCCCGGTTCTTCTCGTCATGGCGGTGTTCTATGGGGTTGCACTAGAAAGCACAGCCGTTGCCCAAGAAGAGAATGTCGCGCTCTTGGAAGATGTTGAGGAACTGAAGAAGACCGAAGAGGAATTGGAGACGGCCAAAACCAAACTTGAAGCGCGAATTAAAGGCCTGAAAGACGATCTAACAAAGGCGAATGCCGATCTCCGAGAGGGGCAGATTGTCAGACAGGGACTTGAGAGACAACTTCATGAAGCACAGAAAATGGAAGCCATCGGCCGCGTCACGGCCAGAATTGCTGGCGAATTTGGGACGTTGTTTGCGGTCGTCGGAAAACAAACGGGGGTCATGTTATCGCGCCTACAGCAGAATGACCCCCTCAGGTCATCTGCCGATGAGCTCTTTAAAGTAGGGGAAAAGGCTGCCACCCTTACGGCACAGCTCATTGCCATGAATCTTGATGGCCCACACGTTCGAAACACGTTATCCGTCCATGCAGTGTTAACGGATCTACACGATATGATCGCAAGTCTCTTACCGGATCACATCGAGCTCACTATCCAACTGGATAAACAGGTGGCCTATGCCGAGGTAGATCGGGAAGGATTGGAAACGGTCTTTTCTCAGTTGGTCGTCAATGCACGTGATGCAATGCCGAATGGAGGTCGGCTTACCATTGAGGTTAAGACGATTGAAAGTTTCTCTAAATTGACTCGACCATTGCCGATCGGGTCGGCATCCCATCACATCTTAATTCAAATCAGTGATACCGGAACCGGCATGAACTTGGACACCCAGGCCCATATGTTCGAGCCGTTGTTTTCGACAAAGGAAACCAACATCGGACTTGGTCTCACCGCAGTTTTCGGGATCGTCAAACAGAACGGAGGAACACTGGAGGTAGATAGTCGACCAGGTCAAGGGACTGTCGTCCAGATCGTCTTCCCTGCAGTCCCGGCGCCGGTGGTACGGGAAGAAAGGATGCCGAAAGCCATGTTGGCCAAAGGAGATGAAACGATTCTGCTTGTGGAGGAAAACGAGATTGAGCGGAAGCTGGCACTGTCGACCTTACAGCGATATCGCTATCGAGTCTTGGAGGCGTCCTCATCGGTCGAGGCGCTTATGCTCACACAACAATACGATGGAATTGTTCATCTCACCGTGAGTCCCTTGGTGATGCCGGAAATCGGGGGACGTGAACTTGCCCGCCGACTCTTGAGGCAGCATCCGACGATGAAGACACTGTTTGTCTCGGGGTACGATGATGAAACGATTCAACATCATCGGATTAACCAGCGGTTTGTCCTGCAGCAACCCTACCGCCAGTCCGGATTGGTCGAAAAGGTCAGAGAGATGTTAGACGCTGCGTAAGCATTCCTGCAGGTTCTGGGAGGTACGTCCTCATGAAGACCACGTCGACCGGCCCGGCGCGAAAAATCGCACCTCTTTCCGTTTGAAAAGACCGATCAGTGCCATGCCCGCGACGAATCCACCGATATGAGCGAAAAAGGCGACGCCACCTCCAGTGGCTCCCATGCTCATGCCTCCACTGATCAGCTGCGTGATAAACCACATGCCGAGGACGATACCCGCCGCCACTCGGGTCATCCCGATCGCCGGCAGTAAGACCAGCACGTGAGCGCGTGGAAATAACAGCAGATAGGCACCGAGCACGGCAGAGATGGCGCCGCTCGCCCCAACCATCGGGATTTGTGAAGAAGGGTCGGTTAAGGCATGGCTCAGAGCGGCGAGGATACCGGATAGGATGTAGAAGACGACGAATTTCGCGTGACCCATCGCATCCTCTATGTTATTGCCGAAAATCCAGAGGTAGAGCATGTTACCCAGTAGATGCATCCAGCCTCCGTGAAGAAACATGCTGGTTACCAGGCTGAGGAACGCCGGAATTTCGACGGCTTCCGCAGGAAGCGAAGCCTGGCCGAAGACAACGGCAGGGATGGCACCGTATTGAAACGCAAAGAGCTCGGCTGCATCCTGAGGGAGATTCACTTGGTAGAGAAACACAGCGATGCAGATGCCGATGAAGATGATCGTGACGATGGGAGTCCGTTGAGTAGGATTATCGTCTTGGAGTGGAATCACGACGGTCCGCCATTATGGAATTCGGCGACGATCCGAGACTGCACGAGGCAGTCTGGGATCGTCCGGAGGTGTCCCGTCCATTTCAAGTGGAATGGAAAATCCAGCAGCATGAGTATGGCCTCCCCCTCCGAATGAGGCGGCGATTGTACCGACATCCGTACCATTGGATCGGGAACGCATGCTGAAATAGCGACGTCCGTCTCGGTCGTGCCAGATCAGGCAAAAGGGATGATGCGGCGACAGACGCTCGCCGATCTGGCTGGTCAAGATTGAGCTTTGCACAGCAGGAACGACGATACCTTGGAATTCCACCATTGACGCCTGTGCTGCGAGCTTCCCGACGAGCTCACGTTCGTAGCGCAAGATGGCTCGACCTTCCTGTTCAAGTGTCGACTGAATAAAGCTATCCCATACGTTGAAGTCGAACGGGTAGGAGGCCAAAGCTGCGTTGATTTCGCGACTCTCCGGCAACGCCCAGGTCCACAAATCCTTGTCCTGAATATACTGAAGCAACCATGGAGCCGCCGTGCGGTGAGCCCATTCCCAGCTCAGGACGGCACCGGACTTTGTTTGATCGAAGTACGCATTTGAAAATCCGTCCAAGGTCCGTTCGGCGGTGATATGGTGGTCCAGAACGAGGAGTTCCTTGGTCTCGGAAGCCATGGATTCCAGGATCGGCCGGGCGTAGCTGAAATCGACGATCACAACACGGCGATCCTTGAGGTCGGGAGGGGGCGGGTGGCCGTGTTTGACGGGCAAGAAGCTCGCACTCGGAAATTTTTTCCACAGAGCCCAGGCCGCTCCGAACCCATCGGAACATTCGGCATGGTACAGGACAATGTCCGGAGAACCATGGAATGAAGGTACGGAGAATAGATTACTCATAGAGAGTGGAGAGAATAGCATGGGTGGGCCAGGACTTAAAGGCGTCAGTCGTGTCCAGGCCTAACTACTAAGGCATGCCTCACAACTCGTTCAGGTAACTGATCAGTTGGCGAAGTCGGCCGGTACTACGCCGGTTAAAATTGAAGACGAGTCGAGGGAGATCGCGGAGAGCTGGTTCATCCAATTCTTCTGCGAGGGGGCCACGAAGCTCGAACGTGCCGTCCGACAGGAGATCGGCAAATCGGTCCCGGAGCTGCTCGAGTTGATCAGGCGTTATGGTCTGCTTGAGTCGCATCGCGAGCTCTCGTCCCACAAAGCGCATGGAATGATAGCGACGGTAGAATCTGAGGATCTGGCTCACCGCGGCTTCCGCGGAATTGACGATTGTGAAGAGACTCATGTCTTCTTCATTGATCAGCTTCCGCTTCAGCAGTTGCCTTGTCACAAAGGCCGACCAATCGTCCCAATAATCACAGCCTGGATCCTGAAGGCAGATGATCGGTTGCGGATCACTCTTGCCGGTCTGGGCCAGCGTGAGGATTTCAAAACCTTCGTCGTGCGTGCCGAATCCTCCAGGGAAGAGCGCGATGGCGTTCGCCTCCTTTTGAAACATCAACTTGCGGGTGAAAAAGTATTTGAAGGTAATAAGCTTCGGGTCATCGGCGATCGTGGAGTTAGGCCCTTGTTCGAACGGAAGCATGATGTTGACGCCGAAACTGTTCTCGCGGCCGGCACCCTCTTGAGCAGCCCGCATGATCCCGTCTGCTCCCCCGGTGATGACCATGAACCCTTCCCGAACGATGGATTGGGCGAACTGGTAGGCTAGTTGATAATTGGGATCGTCGGAAAGTGTTCGTGCAGAGCCGAAAATGCTGACTTTCTGGCGATTGCGATATCTGTGGAAGACACCGAATGCATGCCGCAGCTCTTTGACAGCACGATTCACGATTTTCACATCCAGGAGGTCTAAGTGCGCGTCGTGGAGCTTCAGCAGTCCCGTCAGGAGTTCCGTCATAAGAGCGGCATGCAGGTCGTCCTCACGGCTGTCGAGAAGGACACTGATTTGATGCAGAATCTCATCTCGTGACAAGACAGGACGGGGTCGAGTCTGCGGGGATCTGCCGGTTGTATTCATGGTTGTTGTCCTCTTTATGGTAAGTGAGACAGAAAATTGTACCAATGGATCAGACATTGGTCAAAGATTGTCGGGATCCGGTGCGGTCTAAGAGGGGTCGAAAGACTTGGGGAGATTGGTCAGCACCCAGGCCTTGATCCTGGACTGATCTGCAGGAGAGAGATCCACGAATTGTATCTCTACACCCCGAGGTGCCGTCATAAGGGAACCGGTCGTGTCGGACACCGGTTCAACTCCGGCGTTATTCAAGACGGTTCCTCGAATAGTCAAGGGACTCATCATCTCAGGGAGGCAAAAGCTCAATATGGCTTTGGTCCCCGGCGGCAACAGCGCGGGAGACTCCACCGAGGCGCCGGCATGACTAAGTTGCGAGATGACGACATGATGCTCATCTCCTATGCCGTCTCCCTCGATGACGCTGATGGTAGCCGAGATGTTCGTCGTGCATCGCTTTGGAGAAAGGATCAGGTCTCTCGCGGTGAGGACGCCGACCGGTTGATCTTGTTTCGTGACGATGAGGATCGGTGTCCCCGTGGACATCATGAGCGCCGAGGCCTCGTCCATCGCTCGATCGTACTCGATAAATTGTACCGGTCGTGTCATGATGGTCCGGACTTCGATGTCATCCGGTTCGAGACCCTGGGCAACCACCTTTTTGACAATATCGGTCGGTGTCATGAGTCCGAACCGAGACTCTGTATCCTTGACCAGGAGGCAGGGCATGCGCTCGCGTTCCAAGAGCGATGCCGCCTCGGTGACCGATACATCCCCTGGAATCTGGACTACGCCGGGTGTCATCATGTGTGCAACCAGTATGGACTGATGATCCGCGGCTTTTGGCTGTTGATCGTCCTTATCCGCCATTCCTTAAAGAGGTCCTTTTTCCTCACAAATTTGCCCCCCTCCTGGCCGCAATGTATGCCAAGTATAGCAGAAGGTTCCTTGATGCCATGAGAGGTTGAAAGCCTTGTCACTCAATGGTTTGACGGCATACACTAGGAACGCATTTTGACGATGGGCAAGAGAGAAATGATGGGGTCGAATGGGCCTTACCATAGAGAGTTCATTCGTCGGCTCAAGAAAATTCCGGTGCATGGGCTGGGGCTTTCCGTTGATATTCATGCTCCGGACCTCGCTAGCTTGCGGCGAAGTCTACAAGAACGTCAAGTGCCACCTGATTATCTTGAAGTGTTCCGTACGACGCCTATGGCCTTGGCATACACTCGAAAAGAGGTCGGCGACAGTCTGCTGACATATCATGGTGAAGGGTTGTGGGTCACTCAGCCCGAGATGGCTGATTCTACGGCGTTTGGACAGGAAATCTCTGAAGCTGCCGAACAACTGATGATCTTGCAAAGTGCCTGGCTGAATCATGAATGTGCGACAAAATATCTTGCCGGCTATCACTATGGGACCTATCTTCCCCCCCTCTACACTCCGTTAAGCGCAACAGTGGTGGCTGACAATACACGATTGATCCAAGATTTGCTCGATCAACAGTGTCGTTTGGCCAACGGGAGCACGCCGTTGGTGCTGCTTGAAATGCCGCCACTCACGTACTTTGTGGCAGGGACGATGTCCATCGCAAGGTTTTTTCGGGTTGTCAGCGAACAGGCTCCCTGTGGGCTGGTCTTGGACGTGGGCCATCTCTGGACGGTATTTCGATATTCCGGAGCGCATCGAGCCATGTCGCTCACACGATTTGTCCAGGAATTTCTCAACGAGTTTCCCATGGATCGTGTGGTGGAGATTCACGTAGCAGGTCTGGCCATTCATGAATCACACCGAACTCTCGCTTCCCGGCTGAAGGTTGGTATGGGCGATGACGCGCTTCCTGCCTGGATCGATGACCATGCCGCCCCCATTCCGATCGTCTTGTTCGAGATGCTCGATCAGATTCTAGGCCATCCATGGCTAACCAGCCTGAAGGGGCTTGCCTTGGAAGTGGATACGAAACAGGTCGAATTGATCGTGGATGAATTCATCGAATTCTCCCGGCACTATGGGCCGCTGTTCTCCCGGCTGAGCAGTGCTGAGCAGGCCGTACCGGATTTCGAGGCATGCTTAGTGTCGGAAGGACAGAGGACGACACCTGTCACGCAAACGCTTGGAGCGGCCTACGATCGATATGCGCGCGTGCTGATGGGCAAAGCCGAGCCAGTAGGAACAGAATGGAGCCAAGACACAGCCAGTATCCAAGATTTGGACCTCTATCGCTCCGTTTATCTCCCCTATGAAATTCTTCACTGGGGAGGAAAGGTGGAGGACATGTTTGTAGAATCTTGTCGTCTGCTCAAAGAGCGTGATGTGTCGCTCGATGGATTTGTAGTGTTCTGGTTCAGTGAGCCACGACCTTTCTCCGGACTCTATGATTTCTTTTTGCTGAAAGTCGAGTGGTTCGTGAAGTTTGTCCGTGAGGTGGCGCCGGAGTTGCACTGCATTGCCGAAAGAGAGGCCGAGGAGCTTCGGTGCGCGTACCGTTTTGCCAACGAACCCGGCGTTCCAGTGAGCTGATATGAACTTTTGGTTGAGCCTTCCACGCCCGCTCATAGGGTTGTCCCCTATGGATGGTGTGACCGATGCCTGCTTTCGATCCGTCATTGCCCAGCAGGGGAAACCGGACGTCAGCTTTACAGAATTTACGCATGTCAATGATGTCTGCCATGGACCGGAGATGCACTTGGAGACGCTCCTGTACAGCGAGAAGGAGCGTCCAATCGTGGCGCAGCTCTATGGGAACGATCCTGATCACTTCTATTTGGCGGCACAGGCGGTGTGCGAACTAGGCTTCGACGGGCTGGACATCAACATGGGGTGTCCGTCGAAGAGCGTGGCGTCGTCCGGGTCAGGCGCCGGGTTGATCCGCACTCCAGAACTGGCTCGCATGATCATGCAGGCCGCCAAACGTGGAATCGAGGATTGGGCCGGCGGACAGACTCTTGAACAAGCAGGTTTTAAGTCGGCGCGAGTCGCCATGTTCGAACGTCTGAATCGACAACGCGGCAAAACCGGTCCAACCCCTCGGCGCCGACTGCCCCTTTCCGTGAAAACTCGGCTCGGTTATGACTCAGTGACGGTTGAAGGATGGGTCGAGGAGCTTTTAATGGAACAACCGGCCGTGATCTCGCTTCATGGGCGAACGCTCCGACAAATGTATCGAGGCACGGCGGACTGGTCGGCTATTGGACGCGCTGCCACACTGGTACGGGGAACCGGGACATTATTATTGGGGAATGGGGACATTCAGAGCCTTGACGATATCGCGGTACGAGTTGGTGAAACCGAGGTCGATGGCGTGTTGGTCGGGCGTGGTGTGCTTGGCGCGCCGTGGTTCTTTCGTTCCAAAGAACAGGCCCGCATGCGAGCCTGTGGTATGAATGGTACTAAGGTCGGACAAGGTCCTGGCGAGGTTTCGCTGAACGAGCGCTTCGCCGTGTTGGTCGACCATGCGCAACAGTTCCAGGCGCTGGTTGGGGAAAAACAATTCTATCGTATGCGAAAGCATCTAGGCTGGTATTGTAAAGGCTTCCCACATGCCGCTTCACTTCGCGCACAGATGGTGCAGGTTTCTTCCGTCGACGAACTCCATGCCCTCCTCGATGACTTTCACGATCGGCCGGAAGCAATAGCGGACCTACCCCAGGCCGAATCAGTCGATGAGCCGAGCCTGTTGGTCTCACGATGCAGCTAGTGCTGGCGTCGAGCTCGCCTCGCCGCCGGGAACTCCTCGCACTGTTAGGCCTTTCCTTCGAGGTGTGCCCCTCGGAGTTTCACGAGCACCCTACGGTCGGACTCTCACCTATCGAGCAGGTCAGGCGCTTCGCGCGTGAAAAGGCAAGATTCGTGGCACTCGTGAAGCCACGAGCCCTCGTGCTCGGCAGCGATACCGTGATTGATCTCGATGGCCAACTGCTCGGGAAGCCAGTGGATCTTGCAGACGCACGCGTCATGCTGGCACGTCTGGCCGGCCGTTCTCATCATGTCCATACTGCCGTCGCCTTACGCGACCGTGAGCAAAACATTGAAACAGTGGAGGTTGCCACGGCTGAAGTCTGGATGAAAGCGAACCTGGAGCAAGCACATGAACAGTATCTTGCATCGGAGGAATCGTTAGGCAAAGCTGGAGCCTATGCAATCCAAGGACTTGGTGGAGATCTGGTAGGACGGATCTCCGGCGACTACACGACCGTTGTGGGATTACCGCTGAAGCTTGTAGCGCATCTGCTTCGGTCAGCCGGTTATCCTATTCTTGTGAACGTGGAAGACTTGTATCGACGCAAATCGTATGCGAATTGGAATCGGTTTGCGGCCTAATTGAAAAGACATGACGGTTCTCCTACAATGCACCCCATTCATCTGAGTCTTCTGGATACTGTAGGTCTCGTCATCTCGCGCCATAAGGGGAAGGCATGACTTTTTGCAAACGGGTTGCGTCACTGTTGGGGCTGATGGGAGTCCTTGCAGCAGGGAACAGTGGCGCGTGGGCGATTGATGTCAATCTGTCGTCAGATGAGGCGCACAAAGCGCTGGAGATTGGGCGAGTGCCGATGGAAAATGCCAATTCTCCAGAAGACGTGAAGAGAGTCCTTCAACAAGCGTCCTTAGCGACTCGCGTAGGTGCCGACCCGGAAAAAGAACCCTGCGGCGCGAGCGCTGTTCTACGCACCAAGCGGTATCGACTGGAAGCCTTTGGCCGTCAAGAAGCGGCAGAATCGAAGAAACGAAAGACGGATGTGCGCATGCCCGAGGAGTTTATCCAGAAAGTGATGGACATGCCGAACATGGAAATGGACGTGCAGTTGTGCGGCGATGACGAGTATTTCGCCGAGGGCGCAGTGATTGAATTGCAGCAAGGATCGAAGCGGATCAAGCCTATCGATACCGGCAAGGCCGAACGAGGACGAAAGAACGAAGGCAATGGCCCAGCCTTCAGGTCACGGTTCACGGCGATTTTCGCTTACGAACAGTTCGACTCCACTGCATCGTCGGAGTTCGTCGTCAATCTGCAAGACGGTAAAGAGATTAGGATTCCCGCCGATTTTTCCAAAGTGAAGTAAGTTCCGGTTACCCCCAAATCTTTTTCCCTCGTTTCAGCAGATTCTTGAGCAGCGGTTTCATGCCTTTGCGGACATGTTGGCGCCGTTGGCGCTGACGCTCCACCATGCGTCCCGCGACGAATCCGGCGCGGATGCTGGTCGAGTATTTGAGGAACTGTCGAATATGACGTTCCGCTTGGATCGCATCCTGATGGATACCTAATAGATCTTGCACCCTACGCGCGGACTTGATAAACCGGGTGGCTGGTCGGCCCACCGAGCTGCGAGCGAGGTCTGCCGCGTAGCGGGCCCGTTTGGTTTTGATGCGGATCTTATGCAGTCGAGTGTCTGACGGCGAAGGACCTAACCGGCTGATTGCCTTACGTAGCTTCTTGAATTCCCGCCTGGCAAGGTCGCGCATGCACAGAGAAGACTCCACCACCGATGGATCCTGCGCGGCCTGTTGCAGCCGCCGGATGAGTTCGAGGTATCGTGCGCTCGTGAGCTCGCTGAGCACCAGCTGCTGAACGGCCTCTCGTTGCGTGCGCAGATGGACGATAAATTGCGCCAGCAACTTGCGGTCCCGCGCCTCCAATCCAGCAGATTCGTCCGTAAAATAGGAGATCTGGACATCCAGATCGCGAGCCGGTCCCAACAGCTCGCTGAGCCAATCAAGCTCCTGTTCCAACGACGTCACCCATGCGGGCAGCAGAATCGGTCGAGCTGTCCGGAGCACGGCGCGCAGGCGTCTCGTCGCGACCCGCAGTTGATGCAGGCTCTCAGGCTCTGTGCCGAGCCTGGTGCCGGGATCATGGGCGAGGAGCCATCCGACGTGCCGTGCAAACGCCCACTTGAGCTGTTCGACCACCGGCGCCTCCGGCTCAGGGGGAACAGGTGAGGTGGGGGCTGAAAGGGAGAGGGCGCGAAAGAGCTTCGGCCTTCCATCGTGATCAGACGCACCGCCTTTGCGCATCTGCCGTTCGAGGGAACGAAGGGAGGCCTCGTCGCCCTGTCGCTGTTCGATTTCGAGCTCGCGAAAGCACTGGATGGTACGGCCATTCTTGTCGACGGACACGGTGTCGAGGGCGACCTCCGCGACGGGTCTGCGGCCGTGACGGACCAGGAAGCTCCTCCGCCAGACGCGCAGTGTCACGACCGGCATCAGTTTTCGAGGTCCAAGGTGGAGAATCAGTAAGCTGCGCAGTGAGTCGGGTGGATCGGTGTGGTCGCCGGTCACTTCCACTTCCTGCCGATCATCTCCCAACGGAATTTTCAGCTGCCATGACTTCTTCCCCCGTTCGATTCGATGGCGAAGGGTCATCCTTGCATGGGCCAAGTCGTAGGCGGCAGTGTCGTAATAGGTGGAGATCAGCAACCGCCGGGGGAGGGGCGTGCCGGGAAGCTGAGGCAGGTGGAAATCTGGAGCAACGGCGAGCTTCAGTTCGCGTTCTAGTTGTGAAGAGATCGGGGAGGAGCGACCAGGAGGAGTGAGAGGTGTGTCCAATCGAGTCATCGTGGAATCCTCATGGCAAAACCTAGCTACCCTATAGTGTCAACGCAGGAGAGGGAAATGCAACTCAGGGGGATCTTCGGGAATACCTGGGGAGGTCGCCGATTGAACCGGCGACATGGAAGAGGGGGTAAGGGCTGCCTAGCCGAGTAGGCAGCGAGGTCAAGAAAGGTAGGGTCGTTAAAAGTCGTCGATGGAGACCGGTCGGAGAAAATCCCGCACCGACACCAGACCGATGAGCGAACCACCCTTCGTCACGCCGAGGTGGAGTGTACGATGCTTGTCCATGAGATCGGCGGCTTCCGTCAGCGGCCGCCGCTCTTCGATGCCGGGCACCGGACTGCTCATGATGTCTTCCACGGGCACGAAGTAGGACACTTTCTCGGCTCCCACGAACTTCTTGACGACGTCCGATTCCGTGAGGATTCCGATAATCTTCGCTTGGCGGGCGACGAGCACACTTTCGACGTTGCAGGCTTTCATCAGTTTCGCCGCCTCGATGACCGAGGTGCCTGCGTCCACCATCACTGGTTCCTTCTGCATTAAGTTGCCGACTGTGACCATACCGATCCTCCTTTTTTATTATTGTTGTATCGGCTCCAGACTACCAATGTGCTGTTGCGCCGGCGTTAGGTAGATATTACAGGCCAGTAAAATGTAGAGGAATGAAGAAGAGTGGTTCATACGATAGTACCGATTCGGCAGTGAGGTACAGGCTGAGGGCGCGGTGATGGAGCCGAATCTCGCCTGATGGCTGAACGACTTCTTCCATTCGACGAGAGCCGCTGAACAGGAACACCCCGTTGCGGCTCTCGTCTGACGTTTTCCATTCACGGTCAAGTCTCCTCTTCTCACGAGATGTTTCGTCTACTCGCGACCCACAGAAAGTACCGTATACGCCAGCCCTATAATGGCGCTGAGCAGGAACGCTTCGATGATCCACATCGCCATCGTCATCGCTTGTCACCTCCTTTCAGGTTGTGGTTGTGTTGGTTTACTGCCGACCCATGATGGCAAGCACTTTAACCAGCGCACCCAAAACGGTCACGAAGACGAGCGTTCCTACGATCACGACTGATGACGTCATCATAGTTTCTCACCCCCTTCCATAAGGTATCGAGGCAGTCGGCGCTAGATTCTCAAATCAACCTATGGCCGGTGTGTTACAAACTGGATGCGGAGCAGTAAATTGTCGATTAAGACATCACAAAGACTCGGTGAGTGACGCCGATGCAACGGTTTCAATCACTCAAATTCTTCCCAGCCGCTCAATCGGCTGCCGAAAACAAGCGTGCGCCTGGTGGTGGAAACCAGGATGAGCCCGTTTTCGTTATCCACTCCCACGACCCGCTCATGTATATCCAACCACTTCGATGCGAACCCACCGAGCAGCGGCGTGAACCCGATCATTCGCTCATTGGTGATGAAGACCGCTCCATAGTCGTTGCTGTGGAAACGAACCACTTTTTCCCGCACACCTAATGCGTCTTCGAGCCACAGACCGTTGACGCCGCGAAACCCGTACAGATGTCGATCCGTCCTGATGAGACTGAAGGTTGAGAGGATCTTTCGTTCGAGGACTTTTTCGTTCACGTCCAGTTCTTTCTTGCTCCAGGTCAGCGCACGACTTGAAAACCCCAAGAGTCGACGAGACGTCACCACCACGCCGTTGATTCCACTCGTGCCGGAACTGATCACGACTTCTTGCGAACCCAACGGTATTTCCCTTCGCCCGCTCAGTTGACTGGTTGCGATGGCCATACCCGATTCGAACCATACAGTGACCTCAGATGGAGAGTCTGTCATCTGGACGATTGGCGAAAACGCCAAGGTCAGCGGGAGGCAGGTTACGCAGAAGAATGGGACCAAAGAGAGAAGCGACGGAACGCTCAGTGACCGGCCCCTATCGGGAGAAACGGGATGGCGATGGAAAGCGTGATCAATATGATGATGATCCACTCAAGCACCTCCATCCGCCTGGTGCCGGCTCGGTCCGACATCTTGCCGTAGATGCTTTCCAAGGTCTGGAGTTTGCGCAGGATGCTCGCGTCCCAGGCCTCCAAATGAAAGCGCTGCGAAACCAGCCGATAGACACGCGCAAGATACTGGTCGCCCAGCAGCTTCAAGGTGTTGGTGACGCGCTCGAAGAGCAAGGCACTGTCGACTTGGAGCTGCGCAATGTGCGTCGTGTCCTTTTCGTGGGAGCCGGGAAGGGACAGGAGGCGCGGTTTTCGAGACAACGCTTCGTAGCCCTCATCCAGTGCCCGATCGAGCTGTTCATCGAGCATCCGCATCTCCAGCAACTCGACATTGGCAAATTCCAAGACGGCGCGCACATCGTCCATTTCCTTGCCGAACAGCACGGCTGAATGCCAGTCGATTACCGCAGCATCCTCCTGCCCGAAGGAAATCCGGCAAGCAACGGCGTCGACCACTTCTTGGTCGGAAAGCGGTACTCGCTCTGCGCGCAGGATATGAGCCAAATCTGTTTCGTTGCTCATCCACAGCGGTGGCCTCTCCGGCATGTGAGACTCAATCGAGAAAATAATGTAATCCTCGACCTCCTGTGCAATGGCCGGCCGCTCGACTGCAGGCCCCAACGCTTGGAGCAGCTGTTCCACGCGGGTGCGTGACTCGGCTAAAAGTTGTTCATTCTCATAGAGTGACTCGCTCAGGTCCAGCAGCCGAGCGAATGGTCCGTCGATCGGGAAGCGATAGGTGATGGTGACCGCCCCGAAGTCATACACCATCGCTTCGACAGTCGGACTGGCCTGATATTGACTGACATCGAACACACTTCCTTCTTGAACGAGCCGCAACGGAGCCGGTCGATACTCGAAGTACTGAGGTGCCCTGGTCTTATGGCGCAGCCGCCCCCGTTCTGTTCCTGCAATGATTCGACGTTCCGCATCAGTGAGGTTGATGGACAGGCCGACGTTGTAAGCAAAAAGGGCGAAGCAAGTCCCTTTGGTGATGATGGCATGCTCCGGCATGGCCATTCCTCGCACCTCACATTTTAACAGTTTCCACCTTATTTCCTGAGACAGATGCATTCTTCTTGTGCCGGAAGCGATGATTTTTAATGGTGTGTTAACGGTGTTCCCTAAGTACGGTTGGTCATGGTGACAACGTGGTAGTACACGCGGTTTCTGCACAGAATCCACAGCGCAGCACACTTGAAAACCGCAGGTCGTGCCCTCGAACCGACTGAGCCCGATCCATTTTGACGAATAGACTTCTCTTGGGCTGGTTGGACATTTTTGGTCAGAGAAAACATATACTTATCAGCCAGGGCCACGATGAAAGCATGAAGCTTTCCTTGGAGCATCTCGATTTTTTCCTTGAGTTGTTGGATAGCCACGCTCGGCGCTGATCGCTGTCGCAAAGGACGATGGCGGGGAAGTCGGTAGTTAGAGTCACGATCCATCTGTCCCGGATTGGTTACTCCTCTCGAGGTTTGTCCAATAGTTTGTATCCCATCGTCTTGACCGAGACAATCGAGTCATTGAAGAGCGGCACTTTCAGTTTCACCCGCCGGACGTGAACGTCGACGGTTCGTGTCGTCCCATAATAGTCGTAACCCCAAACTTCATTGAGAAGGACCTCTCGTGTCAGTACTCGCCCGCGGTGGCGTAATAGATGCTCCAGTAGTCCGAACTCCTTGGCTGTGAGCAGCACTTCTTTACCGTTCACCGTCACTTCATGTCGCGTCAGGTCCATTTGCATGGAATCGTACACTAAGGACGTTGGTTTGTGGTCGTTTGTCCGCTCCAGTCGACGGAAGAGGGATTTGACCCGAGCCATCAATGTCTTGGGGCTGAAGGGTTTGGTGATGTAATCATCGGCTCCGAGCTCAAGTCCAACAACTGTATCGGACTCCTCGTTCTTCGCCGTCAGCATGATAATGGGCAACCGCGCAGTCTCGGGCTTGTGACGGATGGCTTTGCACACCTCCAATCCGTCCATCTGAGGCAGCATGAGGTCAAGAATAACTAAATCAGGATGCTCAGATACCGCGAGGTTGAGCGCTTCAAGACCGGTTTTAGCTATGTTCGGATGATATCCTTCTTTTTCAAGATAGTGCCTGACTAACTGCGCAATGTCCTGTTCATCCTCGACGATGAGAATTTTTTTGGGACGTTGAGAAGCCATACGACCTCCTGTGTGTGCGCTCGTGTCAGCTGGGCCAACCATACTCTCTCTCTGTTACAGGCCTGTTAAATGGCTGGAAATATCGGAAGGTGAGTTCGCGCTGAGACGGTGTTTCAGGCGGTCGACTCGTTTGAACGGATGGTATACAGATAGTGGTAAAGCCCGTTACGGGCCATTAACTGGGCGTGGTTGCCCTCTTCCGCCAGTTTGCCTTTGTCTAAAACCAAAATTCGATCGGCACGCTGAATGGTCGACAGTCGGTGGGCGACGACGAAGGTCGTGCGACCTTCCATGAGGCGTTGAAGGGCTTCCTGAACCAGCCGTTCCGATTCGGTATCCAGCGACGAGGTCGCTTCGTCCAACAACAAAATGCGAGGATTCTTCAAGATCGCCCGAGCAATCGCGATTCGTTGGCGTTGTCCGCCAGAAAGATTGACCCCCTTCTCGCCCACCAGGGTTTGATACCCGTCCGGCAAGCTCGTGATAAAGTCATGAGCATGAGCAGCTTTGCTCGCTTCCAGTACTGCGGCTTCATTCGCCGTCATATTGCCGTAGCGAATATTGTCGAGAATGGTGCCTCCAAACAGGATAGTTTCTTGTGGGACGAGAGCAATCTGTCGGTACCAACTCTCAACGGTCACATGGCGCAGGTCTTTGCCGTCGATCGTGATGCGACCCTCCGTCGGATCGTAGAAGCGGTGAAGCAGGTTGATCACGGTGGTTTTGCCGGCGCCCGTCGGTCCTACTAACGCGACCAATTCGCCTGGCTTAGCCTCGAACGACAGGTTCGACAACACCGGATGGCGAGTATCATAGCTGAAGTTGACCCCTTCTACCTGCACATGGCCATCGACGGTTACCAGGGTCTGTGCGTCGGATTGATCGCGAATGTCCGGCTGAGCATCCAGTATTTCGAAGACACGCTGTGTCGCTCCCTGGGCTTCTTTGATCTGCGCAAAGACGCGTGCTGCCGAGCTGAAGGGGCCGATCAAGATGCCGGCGAACAAGACAAAAGCGAACAGATCGCCCGGCGTCACGACTCCATCGATGACTTGTCTGCCTCCGTACCACAGCACCGCCGTTGCCGATGAGAACGTCAGGAGGCTGATCACCGGGATGAAGACGGCCATGATTCCGGCTCGACGGAGCGTGAGATGAAGCGTTTGATCGACCTGATCCGCGAAACGAGTCTTTTCCCGTTGTGTCTGGACGAACGATTTGACGATGCGAATGCCGGAAATCACTTCCTCGACGAGGGTGCTGAGCGCGGCCGTGTGATCTTGAATCGAGGTGGAAAGGGATTTCAATCTGCGGCCGAATACCTTGGCGACCAGGACCAGTAACGGGAGAAGGATCAGGATCAAGAGGCAGAGCTGCCAATTCATCATGAGCAAGAACGTGATGCCCCCGACGAACGTCACGAGTTGTTTGACGCCGTCGATGGGGGTTTCTGTCACGATGGATTGGATGACCGTCACATCGGTCATCAATCGGGAGAGCAGTTCTCCCGTCCGACGTCGAGCAAAGAAGCTGACTGTCAGCGTCTGCAAGTGGCCGAAGATATGTTTGCGAAAGTCGGCCACGACCTCCTGAGAGACCCATGCGGTCAGATAACTATGACCCATTGAACAGAGGCCCTGTAGGATCACCAGGCTTAGGAACAAGCCGATCGATCGGGTCATCTTCTCGGCATCGTGCTGAACGGTGATGATATCCCAGAGGGTGCCGGCCAACCGAACCAAGGCGAGATTAATAAGCGCAACGCCGCTCACCAAAAGGCCGGCCAGCACCAAACGCGCCAAATAGGGACGCACGAACGGGAGGAATCGTTTGACGATCAACATCGTAGTAATCAGGCGGTGTGATTGGACACGGAATCGTGTTCCGGCTTTTGGCGACGGTGAAAGAATAAGTAACGGGGTGAGACGAAACGACTAGGTTTGAGCGATCGACTCGATCAGGTTCTTATTAATCGCAACGAAGTCCGACCGGTCCTTATCGTCGATCACGACATCGGTCAGGCTGATGAAGAGACGCGCTTCTTCATTGATCGCATCGGAAACACGATTCCGCATCGGAGGGACCAGGAAATCTCCCACGTAGGTACAATTGACCGTCCGTACGCGGATGCGGACTTTCTTTCCCTCGGCCACGGTTCCCTCCTCCCGCCACGCCGGCTGAGCTTAGCTTTTTCGGCGAAGAAATTTCTGGCGTTGGCGCAGCTTCTTGTACTTGTGCTTGCGCATCTTCTTTCGTCGTTTCTTCAAGACGCTTGACATGTTCTGTATCTCCTAAGGAGGGCCGAGTCTAAAAGCTTTCCGCTGAAAATGCAAGCTCACGGCGCCTTTTCCTCTTATGCTATACTGCACCGCCATGGACCGCCGAAGGATCGGTTTTTCACAGACCTCGTCCATCGCGTGGCTCCTAATTCTCGCCGTGATGGTAGTCGGGTGTCCGTCGAAGACCATCCGATACCCAGCAGAGCATGAGCGACTCATCCGTATCGATCAAGCGTTGGAATCCTTGCGGAGCGCCTATCAACGAAAGGATCGGTCCGGGTTCCATTCTATGCTGTTGCCGATTGATCAACTGGACGAACTGAAACGGCAGGTCGACACGGATTTCGAAGCCTTTGCCGCCATCTCCCTTGAGTTCAAGATTGAACGGGTCGTGATCGAAAAAGACGATATCGACGTCTTCATCAATTGGCAAGGGACGTGGAAACAAGACGCCAACGACATGGGTGTCAGGCAACGAGGGCATGCACGGTTGCAATGGGTCGGTACGCACTCGATTCTCTTGCGCAGCGCGCAGGGAGATTTACCCTTCGGAATGAAGATGAAACAGATGTTGTCGGAACCTCCCTCACCGTCAACCCAACCACGATAACAATGCCGCGGAGTACGTTGGGAGCAGATTTTCTCGTCATCGGCAGCGGAGTCGCCGGGCTTCGCGCCGCCCTGGACCTCTGCCGAGTAGGTCGAGTGATCGTTCTCACCAAAGGACATCCCTTACAAAGTAATTCCATCTTCGCACAAGGCGGGGTGGCCGTAGCCTTGAGTGAGGAGGATGATGTCGCCATCCATTTGACGGATACCGTGAAGGCTGGACACGGCCTGTGTCGCCGTGAAGCAGTGCGGGTATTGGTTGAGGAAGGACCGGATCGGATTCAAGAACTCATCCGCTGGGGTGCAAAATTCGACAAAACCGGTGGGAAGTTTGCCTTTGCTCGTGAAGCGGCTCACAGCCGCAGCCGAATCCTCCGTGCAAGAGGCGATGCGACAGGAAACGAAATGGTGCGGGTGTTAATGGCGCAGGCCGCACAGCAAAAGCGAATTATCCGGCTGGATTACCACTTCACCGTCGATCTTGTGGTTGAGGAAGGCCGATGTTGCGGAGCGGTAGTGCTTGATGAACATTCGGGTGAACAATTCATCATACCTGCAAAGGCTGTCGTCCTGTCGACAGGCGGAGCGGGGCAGATTTTTGCTCGCACCACAAATCCGCCCAATGCGACCGGCGACGGCATGGCCATGGCATTTCGTGCGGGAGCGGAACTCCAAGACATGGAATTCGTCCAGTTTCACCCGACGTCGCTGTATCTGCCGTCGAGCCCGCCTTTTTTGTTGTCGGAAGCCATGCGAGGAGAGGGAGGTCAGCTGCGCAACAATAGGGGAGAGATGTTCATGCAACAGTATCACCCCCTCGGCGTCTTGGCTCCGCGGGATATCGTCGCGCGGGCCATCTGGGCGGAAATGGCGGCCACGCGTGCGCGGCATGTTTACCTTGATGTGACTCACTTGGGATCAGGTTTTGTCAAACGGCGATTTCCGACGATCTATGCGACCTGTTTACGCCATGATATCGATATCACGGAAGAGTGGATCCCGGTCTCTCCGAGCGCCCATTACATGATGGGTGGGGTGGCGACCGACATCAACGGAGCCACGACATTGCCGGGTCTTTTTGCGGCGGGCGAGGTGGCCTGCAGCGGTGTGCACGGCGCCAACCGACTGGCCAGCAATTCATTGCTGGACGGATTGGTATTTGGGATGCGGGCCGGCGTTGCCGCTGTCGCCTGGGCCTCTCGTTATTCGATGCCCGATTTGACTCACCACGTGGAGCGCTTGAAGCGTGTTCGGTTGGAACGATTGGAGGATGCCGAAAAAGTGCGCAGCTCGCTTCGACGGGCCATGTGGGGACAAGTGGGACTCGTCCGTTCTCGGGAGTCGCTCGTTCGTGCTACGGCTCAGCTTGTGCGGTGGGAACGGATGGTGTCCAGATCCTTTGCGGGGAGAGCGGATCTGGAGGTCAAGAACATGGTTCAAGTGGCGCATTGCGTGGCTGAAGCTGCTCTCTGGAGAGAGAACAGTGTCGGTGCCCATTACCGATCCGATTTTCCCGGATCTAAACGGACGGGCTGGAAACAGCATAGTCAAGTGCGTTTGGGGATTCGAACTACCGGCCGGACTGACTCGAAGACACAGGGGCGAGTCGTGGCATTGCGTACTCCGAAGACGGGATGACGTGGCCGGTCACCGCAAGATCACGAGTGAGGAAGAGTCGATAATACCGCAAGACCTTGCGGACATAGTGGCGGGTTTCGTTGATCGGCGGAAGTGTTCGGTAACGATCGACGACACGCTCTCCAGCGTTATAGGCAGCGAGCGCCAATGGAAGATTGCCGTGAAATCGGTCGAGCAACTGGCGTAAGTACTTCGTTCCTCCTCCGATATTGTCCTCGGGATCGTAGAGGTCCCGGACCTCCAATTTCACTGCCGTTTGCGGCATCAATTGCATCAATCCGATGGCTCCCGCTCGTGATACCGCGCGAGGATCGAAATCCGATTCAGCCTTGATGATGGCGCGGATAAGAGCAGGGTGTAATTGATGCTGCCGTGAGAATCGACTGATCACCGGTTCCAACTCTTGTTCCGAGAGAACAGGATGCAGCCGATTCGGGTGAAGGTCGATCCGACGGTACCGCGTGTCAGAGGGAACGTTGGTGAGCGATATCGTCCCTTTGGCATCGATATATTGGTAAATCTCTGCCTGACTATCGCTTGGAACAGTCAATAGGGTAATGCCGCTCAATGCGACGAGGACGGCCATGCCAGGCCGGCTGATTGAAGAACGATGCAAGTTATTCAGTTTCGGCATGGTCAAACGATAGCAGTCTGTCACTGTCTGTCAAGGGAAAGCAGATCCTGTGCCTTGGGAGATCTGAAGAAAGGTGATGGAAAACGGGAGGATGGAATTTTATCGATGGGGAGGGCTGTCCTACAATCGGCTTCGCACCGCGCCGAATTGCTCTCTTAACTTCAAGGTAACCGGACCTGGTTTTCCGTCGCCGACAGGTCTACGGTCGACGGAAGTCACCGGCATGATCTCCATGCTGGTGTTCGTCAGAAAACATTCGTCGGCCCGGTACAACTGGTCAACGGTATAGCGACCTTCTTCGACGTGCATGTTGAGTTCTCCGGCCAACCGAATCACGATGCTTCTGGTAATGCCGTCGAGTAAACCGCATTCCAGGGCAGGCGTTCGCAGAGTTCCATCCATCACAAAGAACACATTGCTGATGGTGCATTCGGTCAGATGCTGTTCCCAATTGAGCAGGATACTGTCGAATGCACCTGCTGCGATCGCTTCGCGTTTAGCTTGGATATTGTTCAAGAAGTTTGTGGACTTGATCTGTGGCGACAAAGCGCTTGGTAAATTCCGTTTTGTGGAAGCCATGATCACGTTGACGCCTGCTTCATAGAGATGGGACGCCGGAGGCGCGAGCGGCTTGGCCATTACGACGACGGTTGGCGAGGAGCAGAGTGCCGGGTCCAGTCCGATGTCTCCGGCTCCTCGGGAAACCGTGATCCTCAGATAGGCGTCTTGCCGATCAGTCCCGACGTCGTTGCGCATCATGGCCTCTTGCAGAATGTCCCCCCAGTTTTTCAACGGAATCGGCATCGTAAGACCGATTTCCGCCGCGGAGCGGAACAGCCGTGACAAATGTTCGTCTCGCATGAAGATGCGGGAGCCGTATGAGCGAATCGTTTCATAGACCCCATCGCCGTAGAGAAATCCATGGTCGAAGACGGAGACCATGGCCTCTTTGTCTGTGACGAACTTGTTATTCAGGTATATCCACATGGGCTATGAAAAGGCGCTGAAGAAAGCCTGGGCCTTATGAATCGTTTCCTCATATTCGCGCGTCGGGTCTGAATCGGCCACAATTCCTGCTCCGACCTGGAGATAGCCCACGGTGTTCCTCATCACCAGCGTGCGTATCAGGATATTGAAATCGAGATCTCCGCTCCAGCTGAGGTAGCCCATCGAGCCGGTGTATGGACCGCGGCGCACGGGTTCCAACTCCTCGATGATCTCCATGCAGCGGATCTTGGGTACGCCGGTAATCGTTCCACCAGGGAACATGGCTTTCAGCAGGTCGAAACCCGTCGTGTGATCCTTGAGGGTGCCGGCCACATGCGAGACCAGATGGTTGACATGAGAATATTGCTCCACCGTCATCAATTCATCCACATGGACGCTTCCGAAACGGCAGACTCGACCGAGATCGTTCCGCTCAAGGTCGACCAACATGACATGTTCCGCACGTTCCTTTTCGCTTGAGTGTAATTCCTCGATCAGCCTTCTATCGTCGAGGACGCTTCTTCCGCGGGGTCTGGTGCCCGCGATCGGCCTCGTATCGGCTCGACGCCCTTCCAGTCGAACGAGCCGTTCAGGTG
Organism: Nitrospira sp.; assembly: GCA_019636835.1. Classification (GTDB taxonomy): domain Bacteria; phylum Nitrospirota; class Nitrospiria; order Nitrospirales; family Nitrospiraceae; genus Nitrospira_D. The sequence continues at coordinate 18,684 of JAHBWU010000009.1, read as the reverse complement.
AGGAACTGATGAGACGAACTGCGTCGAACCGGAGTATCCCTGAGAAGGGTGAAGGGTTCAATGTGCGCAAACGACTATAGGCAGCCAGATCGGTTTGAAGGTCCCCTAGCGAAGAGTATGCTCCACAGGTCACGTTGAAGCGGTGGGAGAGGTTGACTTGATAGATGTCACCGGCTGCGATGTATTCCTGGCAACGGCTCACGTTACGACTATAAACCGCCTGCTCCTGCTCCGGTGTAAACGTAAGGTGATCGAGATTGCTCCAGTGCGCGTCGACCTTGTCAGGCCTGGTCAATCTGGCTTCGAATTCGGCCAGTCGATCCCTCCCCTCGCGAAACAGCTTTTCCCGGGGCTCGCCTAAAAATCGTTCAAGCGGTGGACAGAACATGAGCACCAGACAGTTCAACTCATGGTCGATTGCCGCGACCAGATCGAAAAAGGCGAACTCCAGATCAGGGAGGTTAAGGTCATCGATGGCCATGCACGGCAACCTCTCGAACTGGCGCGCGAGATCATAACTCGAGTAGCCGACCGCGCCGCCGAAAAACGGCGGAACATCGGGAGGACGAGCGATCCGTTGGCGGTTTATGAGGTGAGACAAACGTTGAAACGGAGATGTGCCTGAGTCTATGACGCCTTGAATCGATCGGCCTACAAACGTATCCCCCTTCCCATACAATGTTTGATAGGGATCGACGCCAAAATACGAATACCGTCCCATGGAACCCGCACCGTTGCCGCTTTCAAAGAGAAACGAGGGGTGCCGAGTTGAGGCGACCTTCGCGTACAGTTCAAACGGACTGGCCGAGGCAACAGGGCGTCTCAGGATGAGAGGCGAGGGAGAACCATGCAAGAATGGAATCGACGAGGGTAAGGTTTTGGGCATAGTCGGATCTTTCCAACACGAAAGCAAGATCACTATACCGCAGCGGTTTCTGTGGGCATAGGCCTCTAACCGCTTGACATTCCAAGCAGGGTTTTGCTTAAATTGCGAACCCCATCAGGGGCAGAGTTCTGCTCATGTGCTCTCGCCTTCCGTGGGTTTGGGATGCCCCCTCCACAAGATCCCTTATATGCGGGGCTTGGTCAGGCCGTTCGAATCGGAACGGAACTGCTGGCTGCGCTAATCGTCGGAGGTGGGCTTGGATGGGTTGTCGATACGTATCTCTTTGGGACAACTCCGTGGGGACTCGTCATCGGGTTGGTCTTCGGTTTGGCGGCGGGAATGAGGAACGCCTACCGATCCGCACAGCGGTGGCAAGTCCCGTCGGACAACGTGGATAAACAGGAATAGCCATGGAAGAAAGTCCGCTCCATCAGTTCGAACTTCATAGCTGGATCCCCATTTCGGTCGGTGGATTGGATGTTTCCATCAATAAAGCCGTTGTCTTCATGTGGATCGTGGTGGCGCTCGCGTCGGTGATCATGGTGATGGCAGGATCGTCGCGCAAGTTAGTGCCAGGCAAGTTGCAAAGCTTGGCGGAGATGATGGTGGATTTCATTCGCAACATGATCATGGATACGATGGGGAAAGACGGCATGCGATTTTTCCCGCTCATCGCCACCCTGTTTGTGTTTATTCTTTTCTCGAACTATATCGGGTTGATCCCCGGCACCTACACGGTCACGAGTCAGATTATCGTGACCGCCGTCTTCTCTTGCCTGGTGTACGGGCTTAGCTTGGTCGTCGGGTTCTGGTTACATGGAGCAAAGTTTCTGGGAATACTAGTTCCACCTGGTACGCCCGGATGGCTGTTGCCGTTGATGATCCCGATCGAGATCATCAGTCAGTTGGCCCGGCCCATTTCACTGGCTGTTCGGCTCTTTGCGAATATGACGGCAGGCCATGTGATGCTTGCGGTTCTGTTTAGCCTTACGATCGGGGGCGGATTGTTGATCGGGTGGTTGCCTTTTGTGTTTACGGTGGCGATATACGGACTGGAGTTTGGTATCGCGTTCATTCAAGCCTATATTTTTACAATCTTGACGTGCGTCTACTTGGGAGACGCGTTTCATTTACACGGCCATGAGGAGCACGCGCATTAGCGCATGCGGGTTTAGCCAAGGGAGGAGTAAGCCATAATGGATTCAGCAGCAGCAGGGTTGATCGGTATGGGATGTGCCGCGGCAGGATTTGCCGGGGCCGGTGTGGGGATCGGATACATCTTCGGGAAGATGATCGAAGTAGTGGCACGCCAGCCTGAAGCAGAAGCTCGCGTCACGAAGTATATGTGGATCGGGTTCGCGCTGGTAGAAGCCATTGCGCTGTATGGTTTGGTCATCGCCTTCATCATCATGGGCTTCCGAAAATAAGGAGCGTTACTCGTTATTCGTTAACCGTTCATCGAGAGGTCGTTCTCGTTTAACGATTCACGTTTAACGTTTCGCGAAACGCATATGCCACAGTTTGAATCTGATTTTTTTTCTTCATTGATTTTCTGGGAGGTCATCTCGTTCGGGATTCTCTTGTTCGTGCTCTACAAGTATGCATTCCCCGGCATCTTGAGCGCCTTGGAAGAGCGTGAAAAGAAAATTAAAGACAGCCTCGATCAGGCCGAGCAGCACCGGTCCGAGGCCGAGCGACGACTCAAAGAATATGAAGCCAAACTCAATGCGGCAGGGAAGGAAGCCGAGGCCATTCTGGCAGCGGCAAAAGAACGCGCTCAACGCTTGCTCGATGAAAACGAACAACGGTTGACCGCGGAGGCGGAACGTATCAAGGGTGATGCGACGCGCGAAATCGAGCAAGAGCGTCGTAAAGCATTACAAGATATTCGAACCCAGACGACTGAACTCGCTCTTATGGTGGCGGAAAAAGTGGTGCAGAGGAGCTTAACGGAATCCGATCAGCGAAGATTCGCAGACGAAGCGCTTGACGCTCTTTCGAAATCACATCCACGCTGACGTGGTGTCGTGATCTGTGGGTGGAGTCAGCTCAGGGTGACTCCACCCGGCCGATATCCTTCCAAATCCACCGTCACGAATTTGAACCCCAGTGCTTTCAGTCTCGCGCTGATCTCTGTACAACGATTTGACTCCATGAGTCGAGGGAGTTCGTCCTGTGCCAATTCAATCCGCGCGATCTCACCATGATTTCGCACTCGAAAATGACGGAATCCTTCACGGTGGAGTATGGCTTCTGCCTCTTCAACCCGGCTTAGTTTATCCAGCGTAATCGGGATCCCACGCGGGATTCTTGACGAAAGACAGGCAGCCGCCGGCTTGTCCCAATTCGAAAGCCCAAGCTCCTTGGCAAGAATGCGGATATCGGCTTTCGACAGTTCTGCCTCCACGAGCGGGCTGCGCACGCCCCATTCCCGAGCTGCTTTGATGCCGGGACGGTCATCAGTCAGATCATCCAGGTTGGTTCCATCTACGACATACACAGCAGCCCTTGATTGCCGTACATTCCCAAGAAGTTGGTACAGGTCGGTCTTACAATGAAAACAACGATTCGCGTCATTCTTCACGAAGTCATCAATGGTCAGTTGATCCGTCAGTACGGTTTCATGGCGGGCACCGATCTCCTGAGCAACCCGTTCGGCAGCTTCCAACTCAATAGATGGAAATGTCGGTGAAATGGCCGTGATGCCGACCGCCTTCTCCTGCAGCTGGTCATGTGCGACCTTCAGAACGATGGTGCTGTCGATTCCACCGGAATAGGCCACCACGACCGAGCCCATCTCCGTCAGGAGAGTTCGGAGCCGATCGAGCTTCTGTTGGATAAGGGACGGTTGCATAGTGAGCCCCTTCCGCGGGCCTAGTGACGAACTTTCGCCTTCGCGATATTGCCGACCACGACGAGCGCGTAGCGCTGAGGGTCCAGGTACTGTTTGGCCACGCGCTGCACATCTTCTTTCGTCACCCGTTCAATCCATTTTGGATACTGACTAAAATAGTCGAACCCCAACCCAAAGAACTCCACTTGCGCCAAAACTTGCGCCAGCTTCGCCGTAGAATCCAGCCGTAAGGGAAAGCTGCCCATCAAAAATGCTTTGGCATCGGCCAATTCGTGATCGCTGACCGGGGCCTCTCGAATCGTTTTCATTTCAGCCAAGATGCTGTTGATGGCCTGATTGGTGGCATCGGTGCGAGTCTGGAGGTTGATCCAAAAAGAACCCGGCATCGATCGGGCGTCGTAATGGCTGGTAATGCCGTAGGCAAGCCCCTGCTTGTCTCGAATGGTATCCATGAGTCGCGACGAAAATCCCCCGGCCCCTAACACATGATTCATGACGGTGACGGCGTAAAAATCCGGGTTGGTCCGACTGATTCCGGCATGACCTATCACAATGGTCGATTGTGTGAGATCCTTTTCAATGAACTGCACGATCTTTTTGTCGACGGCAATCGGCTTCTTAGCCGTTCTCGGTTGCATCACCCCTTTCTTCCAGGATCCGAAATGGGTCTGGACGAGCGTCGTCGCTTGTTCCACCGTGATGTCACCGACGATGGTGAGGATGACTTGACTGGGAAGATACTCTTTGGCGTAGAAGTTCTGGACATCCGCCAAGGTGATCTTGCCCAACGTTTCCTCTGTCCCGTTCACCGGCCAACGATAGGGATGATTCTGGAAAACCAACTGATTGAAAGCCTTCATCGCGACGTGCCCAGGATCGTCATTATCGCTGGCAATTTCCCCTAGGATTTGCGATCGGACTCGTTCGAACTCTTGCTTGGGAAAAGCGGGGCGCTGAAGAATATCGGCGAGGAGAGTGAACCCGATATCGATGTCTTTCTTCAGTGTGCGTGCCGACGCGGTCGTGAAATCTTCGCCCGCCTGGACTCCCAATGAACCTCCGACAAAGTCGATCTGCTCGGCCAGTTGTTTGGAAGATCTGGTTGTGGTGCCTTCATCGAGGAGACCAGCGACTAAGTTCGCCAGACCGGCCTTTTCCTGAGGATCCTGCGCTGAGCCGGTCTTGATGAGGGCATGGATTTCAACGATGGGGAGGAAGTGTTGTTCCAGCACGAGAACGGTCATCCCATTCGGGGTGGTGAATCTGATAGGTGAAATGTCCGCGGCATCGCCCGGCCCCGCGACGAACACCCCACACAGGACCAGCGCTACCATGCTGGTGACCGACCACCGTCGAACGGATTGAGGGGGGTGAGAATGACGCCTCTGGTCTCTCGGCTCGGTCATCATGGTTCTTTTATGACTTTCCCTCATGGGCGGCTGTGGGGGCTGAGTCTGGGGGAGGAGAGGGCAAAGGAATGAGAATCCCGACGGTCCGATTGTCTGGGATGAGATATTGCTTCGCAACACGCTGGATGTCCTTTGCCGTCACCGCACGGATACGTTCCACGAATTGGTCGATCCGCCGCCAGCCGGCGCCGACGGATTCCGCCTGCCCCATCAACATGGCATGGCGAAAATTCGAATCTTGCTCGAAGACGCGGGCCGCCTCAACTTGGTTCTTGGCCCGCTGAAGCTCCTGCTCGGACGGCGGTTCATTCTGGAGCCGCACGATCTCACGTTGAATGGCTTCTTCGACCCCTTCGACTTTCGCGCTGGGATTCACCAATGAGTAGAAATAAAACAGGCCGGGATCCGTTTGCAGCACACTGTACTCGGCGCCGACGGCCAACGAATTCTTCTGGTCATAGACCAAGCTCTGGTAGAGGCGGGAACTTTTGCCGTGAGACAGGATCGATTCGAGGATGTCGAGAGCATACGAGTCCTCGTTTGAGTAGTTGGGTACGCGAAACCCCATCATGACAAACGGTACCTGTGCTTCGCGCTTCAGCAGAAAACGGCGTTCGCCTCGCTGTTCCGGTTCCGGTGGAAGTATTTGCTTGGGTGAGGGACCTCTAGGGATCGGTTCAAACAGACGTTTGATCGTCGGAAGTAGAGATTCGGCTTTGATATCGCCCACGACCACGAGGGTCGCATTGTTGGGAGAGTAAAAGGTGTCGTAGTGGCGTTGTAAGTCTTCGAGAGACATTGCGTCGAGATCGGCAAACCATCCGATGACGGGCCAATGGTAGGGATGGCTGAGGAAGGTGTGGGCAAACAACGCTTCAACCAGCGCGCCCTGCGGATCATCCTCGGACCTAAGGCGGCGTTCTTCTTTTACGACGTCGCGCTCGGTCTGAAATTCGCTGTGATCGAGAATGAGGCCCTGCATTCGATCGGCCTCCAATTCGAGAACCAGTCCGACACGATCCGCCGCCACATTCTCAAAATAGGCGGTAAAGTCTTGTCCGGTAAACGCGTTGTCGACTCCGCCGTTTTTTCTGACGATTCGGGAAAATGAGCCCTTAGGATATCTAGCCGTGCCTTTGAACATCATGTGTTCAAGCATGTGTGAGAGTCCGGCCCGTCCCATGACCTCGTTTCGAGAACCGACTTTGTACCACACTTGCACCGTGGCCACCGGAGCTTTGGGAACCTCGACCAGCAGCACTTTCATACCGTTTGAGAGGATGTACTCGCTCGGGTCCGCTCCGAGCGAGATCGAGGTCGAGCCGAAGACGAGAAGTGCCGCTAAGAGGTGGTTGTGCCAATGAAACTGAATAGTCCGCATGATCATGCTGAAAGTAGAATTCATGATGCTAGCAACGAGTTTCGATAGGTGTCAAGGTAAGGGAGGACGGTTGCTGGAGTTCTCCAAGTTGTCCGCAGGCGCCGAGAACGTCCCGTCCTCGGCTCTTTCGAACAAACGCATCAAGGCCGGCGTCGCGGAGGATGGATTGAAAGTGAAGAATCGCCTGTTCGGACGGGCGATGAAAAGGGCTGCCTGGAAATTCATTGAAGGGAATCAAATTGACCTTGCACCGCATGCCTCTCAGCAATTGTACCAGTCGGCGGGCATCAGCCGTATGATCGTTTACCGCGGCGAGCAATACATATTCGAAGGTCAGCCGTTGGTGAGAAGTGAGCGGGTAGCGACGACAGGCGGTCAGGAGTGATCTCAGTGAAGCGATTTCGCTGGCGGCAGGCATCAGCTCTCGCCGTTGTTCTTCAGTGGTGGCATTAAGCGAGATGGCGAGGTTCACGCCAAGCGCTGCGACTTCCGGGAGACGGGACGCCAGCCCCGACGTCGACACCGTCACGCGTCGACGCGACCACCCAAGACCCCACGATTTGTTGGTCAAAGCCGTCACGGCGGCCTTGAGACCGTCTAAATTGGCCAGGGGTTCTCCCATCCCCATGAATACGAGATTTGTAATGTGTTCATCGGAGCGCAGGAGGTCTTGCGCGGTTAGGATTTGATCGATGATTTCATGAAGCTTGAGATTGCGTTTAAGTCCCATTTGTCCGGTCAGGCAGAAACCGCAATCCAACATACAACCGATCTGAGTCGAGACGCACAGCGTCAGCCGATCCTCATCCGGGATCAGTACGGCTTCAATCGACATGCCGTCGTCGAGGGTCAACAGCAATTTTCGCGTTCCGTCCTGGGACCGGAGGACGGTAACATGAGCCGAACGACCAATGGAGGCTGATTGAGACAGCGTCATGCGATCGTGCATTGAGAGATCGGTCATGTCGGTGATCGTTCGAAGCCGTCGTTGATAGATCCAGCGCATGATTTGCTTTGCACGATAGCTCGGCCAGTGTTGCGCGCGGACAAACTTCACCATTTGTGGTTCGGTGAGACTCAAGAGTGTTGTCATGGTGCCGGAAGGGGTCATTGGCAAGTCGACCATATCATCCTCAAACTAGAAGCCTACCATAGCGGAACTCATGCCGCATACGGCCATGTCCCGTCATCGGGTCCTGAAACTTCTTCCATTGCGGACAGCTCCGTATATAATAAACGCGAATAAACGCGGACGAGTGTCTACAGGCCGTCATGAAAACCTATAACAAATACCGTTCCATCGGTGGTTGCGTGCTGACGCTCGTGCTCGGATGTTTTCTCTCAAGCGACGGATATACGGCGCAAGCTGAAACGCCCGAACAATCGACGGCCAATGGTTGTACGACTGCGGAGGATTGTTTTGTGGCGGCGGCCTGGCCGAAGGAGCGCCTGGGGCAGGCTTTGACGAAAGATCAAGTGGTGGCGCTCAAGCTGGAACGTCTCCGAAAGGTCATGGAGGAATTTCCCGCCACGCTGTGGGCTAAACGTGCGGGGTTACTATCCGGGGTGATCTTGCTTGATCGGAATCCTACCGGCGCTCTGCCATATCTTCGAGCAGCCCAGCGGGACTTTCTCGTCCTCGACGATTATATTCGATTCTGGATCGGAGAGGCTTTACTGCGCTCAGGGGATGCCAAGGAGGCGGCCGGCATGTTTGAGGGAGTGCCGCAAGCGGTTCCCGATTCCAATCTGCTCAATCAAGTGGCGCTCCGTGCCGGGGAAGCGTGGTATCAGGCGTCCAGTTGTCCCGAGGCCGTGTCCTGGTTCGTCAAGGCCGTCAATGTCAATGATAAGAACCCGCAGATCTCTCAGGCATGGTTACGGTTGGCATCTTGTTATCTTCGAGAGAATCAATTGACGGAAGGACGAGAAACGCTGAAGCAGCTTTGGATGAAGTTTCCCCAGACAAAAGAGGCCAAGGAAGCGGAGGCTCTTCTTAGGGGCAATGTGGGGGGGGGGCCGTGGACAGCGGCGCCTGACATGCATTATGAGCGTGCTCAGGCTTTCTTGGGACAGTCGCTTCACGCGGAGGCAATCGAGGAGTTGAAAAAGTTTTTGGCGCAAGATCTATCTTCTCCACAGCGCGGTGATGCCAAACTCAAATTGGGAATCGCCCAAGTTCGGTTGAAGATTTACGATCAGGCACGCGACACCTTTCATGCGCTGACAATTGAGCCAGGACCTCGGGCGGATGAAGCGAGTGTATGGCTGGGAAGGGTCTATCTTAGGCTGGGACTGGGGGAGAAGTTATTGGACCTCTGCCGGACACTCTCGAAGCGAACGATGACTCCGGAGCAGAAAGGGCAGATCAATTTATTTGCCGGGATCTGGCTGGAAGATGAGGCGCGGTTCGATGAGGCGATCGCAAGGTATCGACAGGTGTCCAAATTCGGAGAACCGGCTTCTCAGCGAACGGAAGCACAATGGCGGGAAGGGTGGGTGCTCTACCGAACGGCTCGTTATCGTGAGGCGATCGGCGTATGGCGGCAGATCGTCGACCAGAAGGACAACGACTTTGAGCCCCAGGCACTCTATTGGACAGCCCGTTCCTATGGCCATGTAGAAGATGTGAAGTCAAAAGAGGCGTTTGCATTGCTCTGCCAGCGCTTTCCGTACACCTACTACTGCCAGTTGGCGCGCGAACACACAGACGTGTCGATTTCCGGGCAGACGAAACGGGAAGGTTCCGTCGTCGCTGCTTCGTCCTCTCAGCCTGCCTCCGAGATGACTCAGATGTCAGTTCAGGATAATCAAACAAGCAGCCGGATGCAGATCGAGCTACAAGCGGCATACCGGCGGGCGGTGGAACTCAGGACACTCGGTCTCGAGCAGGATGCCGCCAGAGAGCTCGGAGCATTGACAGATCGGTATAGTCGTGACCCCGAGGTGTTGGGTGCGTTATCGATGATGTTGAACGAGGTCGGTGCCTATCATCATGCCTTGCGTCTGGTGCGGTCTCGATTCCGTGAGAAGTTGGAACGAACCGGCGGAACGGTCGCAGATGGACTGTGGAATGTGGCTTATCCAACCGGTTTGATTCCGACGATAAGAATGTCGGGAGCTAACGGGGTTGATCCGTTTCTTGTTGCAGCGATCATTCGGGAAGAAAGTCAATATGATTGGAGAGCCGTCTCGCGCGTCGGGGCGATCGGATTGATGCAAGTCATGCCCGCCACCGCCAACGCCGTGGCTCAACAGCACCGTCTTCCAACTCTATCCCGGGAAGATTTGTTCGATCAAGAGATCAATATCCGAATCGGGGCCCGGTATGTGGAACAATTATTTACGCAGTTTGCCGGCAATGTGGTGCAGACGATCGCCGCGTACAATGCCGGTCCGATGGTTGTGGGAACCTGGGCGGCGACCAATCAGGGACGGAGCGAGGATGAATTCGTTGAATTGATCCAGTATCAGGAGACCAGGCAATACGTCAAACGGGTACTACGCAGCTACAAGGAATACCTGCGTCTGGCGGGAGTTCAAAAGGCCGTTTCTTGACAAGATTTTGTGAAGTTTTTATAGTGCGCCACAATCCGTAGGGGGCAATAACGAAGAGGAATGATTATGTCGTTGGATCGGCTTGATGCATTGGAAACTCGAATTCGTGACTTGGTGAAGCTCGTTCAAGAACTCAAACGAAAGAATGCACTATTGGAGGAGGAGCTCAAGACGGCTCGCCATCGGTTGGCTGCGCAGGATGATACGAATCGTAAATGGGAAATGGAACGGATGGACATCAAGGCGCGGATCGAAAAAGTCATGAATGAAATGGAGTTGCTTGAATGTGTCGAGGATCCCAAGGAGGTGGCCATTGACTAAGACCATTGATGTGGAAATTTATGGTCAACGGTACGCGATCACGGGAGATGGCGACGATGCCTATATCCGGCGGCTGGCCCATTTTGTCGACGATCATATGAAACATTTGGCGGAGGGGATGAAGACGACGACTCCATCGAAATTGGCGGTGCTGACGGCGATCAACCTTGCCCATCAGCTGTTTGAGTCCGAGAAAAAACGTGTCCAAGGAGAGGCTGATGTCGAACGGCGGATGGTGACGTTGATGGAATCGATCGACGAACAGATGCCGACATCGCTCTTTAGGTAGCAGCGCCTTGCTTTCAAAGAGTCGCTTTGTTATCATATAGATAAGTGATTGTGTAGGTGAAGAGGAAGGGTGACATCGTCGATTGTTGATCCATTGGAAACAAGTGCTAGAAACTACAGAGAACGTCTACTTGATGGGATACGAAGTGTTGGTTCGGTGGATACTCATTGCATGGTCCGTGCTTGAGCGGCGGCTTCAACCGGCCATGCGACGGCCAGTTTGCGAAATTGAGGCGATTCGGCAGATACCTGCCGGGTGGAGCGAGTATCTACCCCCAATACTTATTTCGATATCTGATCCTCACCAACAGCTGTCTGGCAACCGACAGTTGAGGAGGAGCAGACAGAGAAACTTACTGGGTGTGGTATCGTATCCTGACGATCTCTTGCGTTTCCAGGCTGGACGACTCGCGGTTTCCTGAGCCCTTCCATTCTTCACCTCACATCATGATTTGCGCCCATTCCACCCGGTCTGTGGGGGGTGCCTATGCCAGATTGGTCCATCTGGTCTGACTGTTTTTAAGAAGGGGGTGACTCCCATTTCTACCGCAACTATTGTTTACATTATTCTTTCGGTGATCTTCGGCGCCGTGGTTGGTGCAGGAGTATTTGAAGTTCTGCGACGACGGATGACGGGCGCCAAACAGGCTGAGGCTGAAGACTTGGCCAAGCAGGTTGTGCAAAATGCGCAACGAGAGGCAGAGAATGTTCTGAAGGAAGCCAGGTTTGAAGCCAAGAATCTCGCGTTTCAAGCGAAGGCTGAATTCGAGCAAGAACAGAAAGCCAAGCTTGGTGAACTTTCAGCGATGGAAAAGCGCCTCATTCAACGGGAAGGAGGGCTCGACGGGAAACTAGCCGCCATAGAGAAACGCGAGAGTGAGTCGCGCAAGCGAGATGTGGATTTCGCGAAACGAGAAGAGGGGCTCGCAGCCAAAGAGTCTGCCTGTGCCAAGGCCGAACACGAACACCGGGACGCGTTGGAACGGGTTGCCGGTATGACGGCGGATGAAGCCAAGAAACAGTTGATTCTCGAAATGGAATCGCAGGCGAAACTCGATGCCGTCGGGCTTGCGAAGCGAACGATCGAAGAGGCGCGTGAAAATGCGGAGCGGGAAGCTCGGGAGATCATTACCAGCTCGATCCAGCGTGTCGTTCGGGACTATGTATCGGAATCCACGATCTCTGTCGTTCCCATTCCGAATGATGCCATGAAAGGCCGAATCATCGGCCGGGAAGGGCGGAATATCCGCGCGCTTGAAGCGGCAACGGGCATTGATCTGATCATCGATGAAACCCCTGAGGCGGTGATTATTTCAGGATTTGATCCGTTGCGGCGCGAGATTGCCAAAGTGTCGCTGGAACGGCTGATGCACGATGGGCGGATCCATCCCACGCGCATCGAGGAGATCGTCGAGAAGGTCAAGGTCGACATCGACAAGCTGATGTATGAAGAGGCGGAGAAAATTATTTTTGAGCTGGGGCTCTCAGATTTTCATCCTGAGTTGATCAAAGTGTTGGGGCGTCTCAAGTATCGAACAAGCTACGGGCAAAATAACCTCTATCATGCCCGCGAAGCCTCTTACATCTGCGGCATCATGGCGTCGGAGTTGGGTCTCGATGTCAGACTGGCTCGGCGAGGAGCCTTGCTCCATGACATCGGCAAGGCGGTCAGCCATGAAGAAGAGGGGCCGCATGCCATGCTGGGGGCAGAAATCGCCAAGAAATACGGCGAATCTCCCAAGATCGTCAATGCGATCGCCGCGCATCACGAGCAGGTGGAACCGATCTGTCCGGAGAGTGTCTTGGTGGCGGCGGCCGAGGCGCTGTCGGCGGCACGGCCCGGCGCCCGACGGGAAGCACTGGAGTCCTACGTGAAGCGGTTGGAAAAGCTGGAATCGCTGGCAACCGGACATAAGGGAGTGCAGAAAGCCTACGCGATCCAAGCCGGGCGTGAAATTCGAGTCATTGTGAGGCAAGAGGACATCACCGATGCCGAGTCGTTCCAACTTTCCCGTGAACTTGCCAAGAAAATAGAACAGGAGCTGACCTATCCGGGACAGATCAAGGTCACTGTCATTCGAGAAAGCCGATACGTGGAATACGCTAAATGAAAGTCCTATGTATCGGGGACATCATGGGGGAGCCGGGCCGCCGGGCGGTCGCTCGGGCGGTGCCTCGGTTGATCGCACAGCGCCGTATCGATGCGGTCATCGCCAATGGTGAAAATCTGGCCGGAGGCTTCGGGGTCACGCCTGAGCTGGCCGAAGAACTGTTCGAAACGGGCATATCGGTGATCACCACCGGAAATCATGCCTGGGATAAGAAAGAGGCGATCGACTACTTTTCGCGAGAGCCCCGTTTGTTGCGTCCGGCGAATTACCCGTCGGGAGTTCCGGGAAATGGGAGTGTCGTTATTGAGACCGCAGGCGGTGAGCGCCTGGCCATCTTACAGTTGATGGGCCGGGTGTACATGCCGACAATCGATTGCCCCTTTCAGACGGCAAAACGCGAGTTGTCCCGGTTGAAACGGGAGACCTCCGCGATTGTGGTCGACATGCATGCGGAAGCCACGTCTGAGAAGATGGCCATGGGGCATTTTCTGGATGGGGAAGTGGTCGCCGTCGTCGGTACGCATACGCATGTGCAGACTGCCGACGAGCAAATCCTTCCGAAGGGCACTGCATACATCACGGATATCGGAATGACGGGACCGCTCCATTCGGTGATCGGTGTCAAGAAAGAATTGGCGATCGAGAAATTTTTGACCGCGATGCCGAGGCGGTTTGAAGTTGCATCAGGACCGTCCGTCTTTTGTGCAGTCCTGCTTGAGCTCGATCCTCGCTTGGGCAAGGCGATCGCATTTGAACGAATTCGCCTCGTCGATTAGGTGGAGACGCTGCAATAGGCTGCGAGCCCTGTTCCACATCGCGAGCTTCAAAGGAGGGGATACACGACTACGTACTCTCGCCCGTCCCTTTCTCCTTCCGAGTCGACCTCGAGACAAATCCGCACCGTCTCGGAACTGACCGCCATGGTTCGGCTTTCCCTCGAAACTGACTTTGCCGAGGTATGGCTTGAAGGGGAAATTTCGAACCTGCGCGCACCGGCGTCCGGACATCTCTACTGTACACTCAAGGACCAGATGAGCCAGATTCGAGCGGTGATCTTCCGTTCGACGGCCGTTCGTTTGCGGTTCGGCCTGGAGGAGGGGCTGCATGTCGTCGTGCGAGGGCGACTCTCCGTGTATGAGCCGCGTGGAGAGTACCAGGTCATTCTCGATCATCTCGAACCCAAGGGGCGGGGTGCCCTCCAGTTGGCGTTTGAGCAACTGAAGCGTCGCCTGGAGGCCGAAGGGCTCTTCGATAGAGAGGGCAAACAATCATTACCGGTGTTCCCTCGGACCGTCGGAATCGTGACCTCGCCGACCGGAGCGGCGGTTCGAGATCTGATCACCGTATTGCACCGTCGTTGTCCTATCTTGAGCATCATCATCGCGCCTGTACAGGTGCAAGGGTCTGGAGCGGGTGAACAGATCACAGCCGCCATTCATGCGTTGAACAGACTGGGTGTGGTCGATGTCATGATCATCGGGCGAGGCGGTGGATCCTTGGAAGATCTGTGGAGCTTCAACGAAGAAGCCGTCGTACGAGCCATCGCCGCGTCACGAGTCCCAGTCGTATCGGCTGTGGGACATGAGACGGATGTGACACTGGCTGACTTTGCGGCAGACGTACGGGCCCCCACACCGTCCGCTGCCGCCGAAATGGTTGCCCCAGTACTGACGGAGATGGTCGAGCGGTTGGGCATGCTCACCGCCCGTTGTCGGCAAGCCATAAACTCGCGATGCCTGGAGCAGCATCAGCGACTTGATCTTTTGCTTGCCCATATGGACACCATCAGGTTTAGGGTTCTCAAAGAAGCTCAGCGGGTGGATGATGCCGTGGCAGGCATGCGAGAAGCATTTCGCGCACAGCTGAGGCAAGCGATGGAGAATGTGCAAACATGGACGCAATCGCTGATGTCGAGGAGTCCGGGGCTTCAAGTGCGTCACGATCTGGCGATCGTTCCACAGTTGCGGGCGCGTTTGATCGTTGCCGTGAACCATGACCTCAAGCGGAAGGTCGAGCAAACCCATGCCTATCTCGGCCGATTCAACGGGCTGAGCCCGCTCGCCATTCTGGACCGGGGTTACGGGATTCTCGAAACGATGCCAGGACGCCGGATCATTCGGGATGCCGGACAGGTCTCCGTCGGTGAAGAGATCCTGGCACATCTTGCCAAGGGTCAGCTCCGATGTACTGTGGAGGAAGTCAGGTTGGATCCGTCGGTTTAAATGCCGGTTGAGACTTCGTTATAATGGGCTGCGTGTCGCTTAAAAGGAGATTATTGTGGCTGGCGTGAAGTTTGAACAAGCGATGGCCAGGTTGGAAGCCATCGTCGGCGAATTAGAAAAAGGAGATCTGCCGCTGGATGAATCCTTGAAGATTTTCGAGGAGGGCATTCGGCTGTCGAAGAATTGCTTGAGGGTGCTGGAAGAGGCTGAACGGAAAGTCGAGGTGCTCGTTCAGGATAAGAATGGAAAAAAACATTTACGTGCTTTCACCTCCAATGACATTGACGTACCGACTTCCACCGAAGATCCATAACAGGTCACCCTTCTGGTATTATCCTTTCTCATCTTTCCCCCTTTTCGATTCTCATGGGTACACACATACGACGCGGTAGGGATCGTTGCGACCACGTGCTGACGGCTCAGGGATTGGTGCAGAGCCGAGACGCTGCCGTCCGGATGATTCTTGCGGGTAAGGTCAAGAGCAACGGGGTGATCATCGACAAGCCGTCCCGGGTGATCCCCATCGATGCGGTCATCGAGATTGTCGGAGAGAGCAAGCCGTTCGTCAGCCGAGGCGGCGAAAAACTGGAGGCGGCTCTCGGCTCCGGCTCGATTGACCCTCAAGGACTGATCTGTCTCGATGTCGGGTGCTCGACCGGAGGGTTCACCGACTGTTTGCTCCAGAGGGGAGCTGCAAAGGTCTACGCGGTTGATGTGGGTTATGGTCAGTTCGATTGGCGGCTCCGGCAAGATCCACGCGTCGTGCTGATTGAGCGGACCAACATTCGCTATATGCCTCCTTCTGCCATCCCGGAGCTGGTTGATCTGGCCGTCATCGATGTCTCATTTATCTCGTTGACGAAGGTGCTTCCGTCCATCACGCAATTCCTCCGTTCTCCGGCCCGCGTCATCGCCTTGATCAAACCACAGTTTGAAGTGGGAAAGGGGCAAGTGGGTCGGGGGGGCGTCGTGCGTGACGACACCCAGAGAGCGGAGGTTGCTCAGAGAGTCGTACGCTTTGTGGAGGGAATGGGGCTTCGGACGATGGGGACCGTTGTGTCTCCGATCAAAGGGAAAAAGGGCAATCAGGAAATATTAGCAATCTTTGAGTACAACACCCCGTTTCATGGTATGTAAGGAGTGTCGGAATTGCTGAGAGTTCATTCAGGAGGGCCAATGAAAGTACTCGTGACGGGCGGCGCAGGGTTTATCGGGTCTCATGTGGTGGATCGACTCGTTGAAGAGGGGCATCAAGTTGTCATCGTCGACAATCTGGCTACTGGAAAGCGGAAGAACGTCAACCGCGCGGCGAGTCTCTACAAAACCGACATTACCAGTTGGCGTCTTGAACGGGTCTTTCGCAATGAACGGCCCAACATCGTCCTCCATCTTGCGGCTCAGGTCAGTGTCCGCCGTTCGGTTGACGACCCGGTGTTCGATGCGCAGGTCAACGTCTTGGGAACCATGAATGTGTTACAACAAGCGGTTCGGTATGGTTGTCGAAAGGTCGTGTTCACATCGTCCGGAGGAGCGATCTACGGTGAACAGGAGACCTTTCCAGCCGCCGAATCTCACGCCACCAACCCCCTATCGCCCTATGGCATCAGTAAACTGTGCGGGGAGCATTACTTGTCCTACTTCCAGCGGACAAGCGGGATTCCAGTGGTCAGCCTGCGGTACGCCAATGTGTACGGGCCGAGACAGGATCCCGAGGGAGAAGCAGGGGTCATTGCCATCTTCATCCAAAAGATGTTGAACAACGAGCAGCCTATTATTAATGGAAACGGCCGTCAAACGCGCGATTTCGTGTTCGTCGACGACGTGGCCGAAGCTAACCTCGCCGCCATGGGGCAGAATGCGCACGGAGCGTACAACGTCGGAACCGGGACAGAGACATCCGTCAATGAGTTGTTCCGGATGCTCGCCGGCTTGACCGCTTCGAGCTCCAAAGAGGTTCATGGCCCGGCCAAAGCCGGCGAGCAGGTTCGCAGTGTGATTGACGCGTCAAGGATCAAACAAGAACTGGGGTGGGAGGTCAAGGTGGACCTCGCCGAAGGGTTGAAGCAGACCGTCGAATTTTTCCAGGGGAAAACCAGGTAGCCCGCTCCTATAAGGCGATGATCTAGTCGAACCACAGACGAGGCTGTCAGAATTCAACCGCCAGCCTTTCCCATGTCGGTATCAGACTGGATCAGTATCGAGGAACTGCCCCATCAATCTGAACAGACCAAGCATCAATCCCGCCGATCAGGTTCTTCACGTTTGAAAACCCCTGCTGTAACAAAAACCCTGTGGCGTCTCCGCTTCGCATCCCATGATGGCAGTAGGCGATAATCTCGGTGTTCCTGTCCAATTTGGAAATGGAGTTAGGCAGCGTGCCGAGCGGAATGAGGATGGAGTTGTCCAGTTTGGCGATTTGGTTTTCCCAAGGCTCCCGCACATCCAAAAGCACCAATTTGTCCCCTTTATCGAGTCTGTCCTTCAGTTCTTTGGGTGTAATGACAAAGCTCATGTAATGTCCTCCTCATGACTTGAACGAAATCATAATCGACCGAGGAAAAGGCTGTCAAATGCGGTTCACCAGGCAAGTGGCGGCGCGTCAATCTTGGCCCTTCAATGACTTACACCGTTTCGAATGTCCATTTGCCACGCCGGTGGGGAACCTTGAGTGCTGCAGTGAGATGTTTGATGAAGTCTGTTCGTGGAACCTCCTCAGCGCCGAATCGGCTGACATGGGAAGAGAACTGTTGGCAATCGATGAGGCGGAAGTTCCAGGCGTGAAGCTGTGTGACGAGCCTCACGAGCGCCACTTTGGATGCATCGTCGACTCGGGTAAACATCGACTCGGCAAAGAAGGCCCCTCCGATCGCCACGCCATACAGTCCGCCGACCAGGCGACCGTCCTGCCATGTCTCGACGGAATGGGCATAGCCGAGTTCGTGCAAGCGGGTATAGGCATCCAGCATGTCACGCGTGATCCAGGTTCCTCCTTCGGGGTACTGCGGACGTGGCCCTGCGCACTGTTCCATGATAGTTCGAAAGCCGGTATCGAGCGTGACGGTGAATACCTCAGGGCGAAGGCTCCGCTTGAGGCTGCGCGAGACATGGAGTTTGTCGGGGAACAACACGGCGCGAGGGTCCGGCGACCACCAGAGAATGGGTTGATCGTCGTTGTACCAGGGAAAGATGCCCTGTCGATAGGCTACGAGTAACCGCTCCGGACAGAGATCACCCCCTACCGCGAGGAGGCCTTCAGGGGATGCCCGATCAACCGGAGGAAAACGAAGATCGTGCCGATTCACGCGAAACATCGCACGTACGATACGTGAAGCACAGCGAAAAGGCCATGATGGAAGAAAAGATGGAAGAGGTGTAGTCGTTCAGACTCAATCTTCCAGTCAGT
This sequence comes from Nitrospira sp., assembly GCA_019636835.1. GTDB lineage: Bacteria > Nitrospirota > Nitrospiria > Nitrospirales > Nitrospiraceae > Nitrospira_D. The sequence goes on along the minus strand of JAHBWU010000009.1, from coordinate 251 downwards.
GGCAGCTATCAACACAAACTGGTCGATCACGAATTGAAAGCGGCCGTTCAATGTCTGCATGTGCAGCAGGCTAAGGCTGTGAGCGGTGGAGGCTTAGGCGGATCCGCTATAAGACCACGTGAGAAATGGTCCCGTAGTCACAACTCATTGAAACGCTATAAGTTATGGCGTATTGTTCGCGAACAGTAAGGGTGTGTTAGACGGACAGGAACTGGCCGATCCAGCTCTTATGCGGATCTGCTTAAACATAG
>JAHBWU010000089.1 GCA_019636835.1 Nitrospira sp. | reverse complement strand
CACCTTTCGCCTTGATCTGGGCCGCCACGTCTTTGAGCTCCACGCGTTGATCCGGTTGAAATCGGCGAAGTAGCGTCGCTAGCTCGGGTGGCACATCCACACGTTGTGTTAACGCATCGGCGTTACGATCGCCGCGCACAATGGCTCCAATTCGATCAGGCTGATGCACACCGATTGTAGCCAAGAGCTCCCTCATGCGATGTTCGTATGTGTGCTGCGCGAGCACGCGACGGCGTGCGGCATCGGCGATCGCACGTCGACCTGGCATATCGTCGAGCCAGGCACGGATGAGCGATGGGACTTCGGCCACCGCGGTGAACCGGACCAGTTCATTGGTGTCGAAAAGATCACGCAAGAGCGCTCGCTCGTCGACCAACTGAAACGCACCACAGGCGGCCAATTCGAACGTTCGAGGATTGACGAAGTCGGCCTCCGGATCGAGTCCCTCACCGGCACAGGAATGAAGATTCAGGTTAATGGAGGTGCCGTTGAAGACTTTGATGCAGGTCTCCGTATCGATGCGGGCGCCGCCGCGCTGGAGCACCGAGATGAGATCATCAGCGCCTTCCCATTCATTGCCCCAGAGCTTGAACGACCAGTTCTTGGACAACCATCGGGGAAGCAACGTGCGTCGATTGGCATAGCCGGCCCCGACGAACGAAACATCCGCACCATACTCCTCCTGCTCAACAGCGGTGAGCCTCAGCGGCCGATGCAGGGCTGGATCAGCCGCCATCGGCAGATAGCTGACATGGCGCGCCCCCGCCCGCTTCAACGCTTCAAAGCACGAAGATTGCTGGATGACGAACCAATAATCGTACCCGCCCGCCAATTGCCGCCAGTAGGTCAGATGTCGGTAGTTCTCAACGAACCACATCGCGGTGAGAAATTTCTTCTTGCGCAGATGTTCCAGTACAGCGAGATTCATCGGCGCCTGGGCAAGCGCCAGCACAAGATCCGGCGGATCTTCGGCAAGATGCGTGACAACGCCTAAACTCAGCACGTCGGCAAACCGGCTTTGCATGGTGAGGCGATGGCGCGACTCACGATAGGACCCGAACAGATCGTAGCCGGCCTGATGCGGACTCTGATCCAGCCAGGTGACCCGATGGCCCAACGATTCCAGCGCTGCGACTGTGTGGCCTGCGATCCCAAGCGAGCCGCCGTAGATCGGCCCAACAACGGCGACATGAAGTCGGCCAGCCTGCTTGGCCGCAACGATCCGTCGAAGCCCCGCTTCCAAATCGCGATGGGCGGCGGTATGAAGATGAGCCGCCGGCCCATACGTCATGAACCGGAGGGGCGCCGACTTTGTGGCCAGCTGCTCTGCCATCGCCGCCGGCATTCCCCACATCCATTCGACCCTGTTGATCCAGGCCTCCATAGACCTGGCCGACGCTGCGTCTTTGAGCTCAGCCACATCGGGCACGACGACCGCCAGCATCGCCCCTTGCGGCTTCAGCGCGACCAAGGCTTCGACGTGATACAGCAAGCCGACACCGAGCACGACTCCGAGCTCTCCGTGTTTCCATTCGAGTAATTGGGCTTCGGCCCACGCTTGGGCTTCTTTATGCGGATCGTATCCGCTGTGAACCCATCGTCCTTCATGCGTAGCCGACGGACTTCCCTCACGAGAAGGTACGACTGTCAACAGACCTCCGGGGCTCTCTTGCGTAGTCTGGACAAGCGCCGGATACTGCTTGCGAAGGCCTTCGAGATTCTGCGCCAGATAACTCATAAGAGAGCCGGCTCCAGTTCATGCCAGAGTACTTCACGTTCGGGCGGTGGAATAGCTGATTGGCCTGCCGGCGAATAATAGGCACCCCATGTGTCGCAGTGGCTCGTCCATACACTCCACCCGACCGGCGCATGGTACTCCTGTTCACGTATCGCGGTGATAGTTTCGTCGACAGGCCAGGTTTCACCCCTCATTTCTTCGGCCTGCCACACAACATGGTGGAAACCGTACGGTCCCGTTTCATGGACCCGGGCCCGCGCGAAATACCAACCGATCACCGGCCTGCCGAGCGCCGCTGCGAGATGCAGGGGACCTGTATCCGAACCGACGACTCGATGACAGCGAGCAAGAATTGCCGCAAGTTGCGAAAGCGAGGTACGACCTGTCGTGTCCCAAATCCGGCCCAGAGCCGATGGAGGCAGCGGCGTTTGAATCTCCGCGGCTCGTTCGCGTTCTGTTCCAACAAGTACGACACGACCCTGCGGCATGGTTGCAAGAAATGAGATCACCCACCGCCGCCACACCTCCGTGGGCACAAACCGCTCAGTCTCCCCGGCTCCTACGATGAGCGCAATCCATGGAGCACCCTGTTTGCCGATAGGTTCCAAATCGTCAGGCAATCGGACTGAGGGAGGATCGAGTATGACAACACCATCCGGCGGCGAGACTCCACAGAGTCCGCAGAAGGCATCAGCCAGGTGCACACGTTGCCCCAGACGCCGCTGCGCCACATCGCGCACGTAGGCCGCCCAAGGTGTCAACGTCTCGCCGAGCGGCCCATGCAGAAATGGTCCTTTCACCTTGCGAGCGAGTAAGGAGCCCGCCACGAGCGCCCGACGATGTTGATTGAGGACATAGGCACAGTCATACCGGTCCGGCGCCAATGTCATCAGCGTTGTATCGACCTCCACGAGATGCTCCGCCCGCAAGTCCTGCTGGGCAGCCATTGCACGACGCCGCCAGGCCGCTCCATCCCACTCCAGAACCTTCTCGATGCCCGGCAACAGACGTCCCACCTCTGAAAGATGAGACGGACAGAGCAGATCGAATTGTGTCTCGGGATAACGCGCGTGGAGCTGTGTGATCGCCGGCAGCGATTGCAGAAGATCTCCCAGTCTTGCCAATTGTATGACGAGTGCGCGTGGCATTCTTCCAATATCACCCGCGTGACCTGAACCGACTAGGGGAGCTCTTTCTGGTCTTGGCTTTGACAGCCTCAGCCGGAACGAAACAGCGAATCAGTTCACGATCGCGCGACTCCCGTCAGAAGCACGGCTTGTTTTCCTGCAATCGCCTGACCGAGCTGCTCCAGGCCATCGTAACCTGGCGCAAGTGTCTGAAGCGTTTCGTATTCCCGGCGAGCCGCCTCAATCCGTTCGTCGCGCAATAAGACGCCCGCGAAGGCAAGTCGCACGGCCAAGTCGCCAGGATTTCTCGTCACATATCGGTGCAATTGCTCACCCAACTCTTGCCAACGGTTTTGCGCCGTGCCGGCGCGGAGCAGCCAATGGATCGCCTCGGCATCATCATGGTTTTCAGCCAGCACCTCACGAAACCGCTCCCAGGCTCCTTGCGTGTAAGCCCTTCCCATTGCCGACATTCCCATCCCCATCAGACATTTCCTGCGGTCCGCGCCCTCCCGCATCGCCGAAGCGAACGCAAGCTCAGCTTGCTCATATTGTTCCCGTTGCATGCAGAGGATGCCGTTGAGCAAGAGCCCTTCCGCGTGATTCGGCGAGGACGCGAACAGCGACTGCAGATGGCGGTCCGCGCCCTGCAAATCTTTTTGTTCCAGTAAGGATCGGATGAGCGACAATCGCTCTTTCGGAGCTTCTTTCAGGGCAAGATACCGGGAGAGGAAGGTTTCTCGCAGTTTCAATTCTTGTAATTGTTCGCAGATGGACGACGCCCAGGCCAATATCTCAGGATCGTTCGGCCAGTCCGAAGCCAGACTTAGTTCGCGCCTCACCGCTTGCCAGTCGTGCTTCAAGGCGGCGGCCTGAGTGGCGGCGACGTGCGCCCAGACTGCGTGATCCTTGATGTCGCTGAACATCAGGATGTCACCCCCTTCACGACCGTTGCGAAACACTCGTTTCAATTTGAAACCGTCCATATGGAAATGCCGGTCTTCGTCGGCCGCCCACCATTGCGCTTTCCACCGGTCCAAGAAACGAGTCACGTTCGTATCGTCGTGAGTCTTCCTTCCGGGAGTTTGACTTTCGAGATGAACGACGACGCTTCGGGGTTGATACACGACGACATAGCCGCGCTCCCGCACTTTTAGGCACAGATCCGCATCTTCGAATCCGTTCATGTACCCTTCGTCGAATCCCCCTACCTCATCGAACAAGGCTCGCCTGATCAGCAAACAGGCGGCCGTGACAATTTGGAATTCTCGGCGCTGGTTCACGGCCGGATGACTGCCGGCAAAGGTTTTGTAGATATGGTAGGGCAAGCGGCGCGCACAGTCCCGAACGACGCCGGCATGTTGAACCGTGCCGTCAGGATACAAGAGCTTGCTGCCGACAATGCCCACCTCCGCGTGACTGTCCACTTCCGCCACCAGCGCCGCCAGCCATCCGGGCTGGGGAATCGTGTCATTGTTCAGGAAGACGAGATATTTCCCCCGGGCGGCTGCGGCCCCCTGATTGCAAGCCTTGGCAAATCCGAGATTCTCCTCATTGGCGATGATCCGAACATCACCGCTCAGTCGGCGAAGAAAATCCGTCGTGCCGTCGTTGGACCCATTATCCACGATGATCAGTTCGTACTCCGGCTGGTCTTTCAATCCGGCCAACGCCGTCAGACAATCTTTCGTCAGCTCCACTCGGTTACAAACGGGCATGACGATAGAACAGACATAATTCTTGGCGCCTCCGATCGCCTGCATCTCGGTGAGACGTTTGTCCTGCGCTTCACGTACACCGCCGATGAGGTCGGCATAGGGTCGGTATTTCCGATAGATGATCTCCGTCGTGCGCCAATAGGTCTCACGCGTCCCGCTGGTCATGGAACTTCCGTCGGTTCGCCAGGTGAACTCGGCCGTCCTGACCGGCAGGTGTTTGAAGGGAAAGCGAGTCGCCATGCGAATCCAAAGATCCCAATCTTCATGGGCAAAGAGGGATTCGTCGAATAGACCCACCTCATCAAGACAAGCCCGGTCATGCATCACGCAGAGAACCGGAAAGTAGTTGGACACCAACAGATCCGTCGGCCTGAAGTCATAGGAGTACGGCACATCTCGACCGGTCTCGACATAACCGCCGTCGCTCCGCCGTTCCTGCACTCGCCAAGCGTCGGTGTACGCGACGCGGCATTCACGGCGATCCAAATAACCGACAAGCGTTTCCAGATGATTCGGAAGATACCGATCATCGTCATCGAGATAGGCAACATAAGTACCCTTTGCGGCACGGAGTCCGCTGTTGCGGGCTGCAGCCAATCCACGGTTTCGATCGTGGGTGACGGTCGTGATGCGGTGCCGATCAATACAGACAGCCACGACGACCTCCACGTCACAACCGGCATCGTTGACGACGATGACCTCGAAGTCTTGATAGGTCTGTGCGGTCAAGCTCGCGAGCGCCGTCCGAAGACGATCGGGACGATTGTATGTCGGGACGATGACCGACACTTTCGGTGCGCGCGTAAAGGGAATAGGACGTTGCTCAGCGGGTCTGCGACAGCACCACACTTGATAGATGGGGAGCAGGTTCATGGAACGGAGGTCGGCCGGCGTGGGTGCCGGCACATAGCGCAAGCCCGGCACCTCCACATGAATACGGTCCAATCCCATTTCGACGAAACCCTGCGAGGTGAATAGGGCCCGCAGTTCCTCTTCGGTCACCCAGTCTTCCACCGGTTGATTGGGCGGCGCGATGGTCTTCCACTGTTCCCACATTTCACCTCGCGGGGTCGTGAGCACGACGTGCCCGTCCGGCTTCAACAGCCTGAATAGTTGCGCGAGAAAGTTTTCTTTTTGGCCATGAGGCACGTGTTCGATGACTTCCGATGTCAGAATCACATCATAGGGTTCGAAATCGGCGCGATCCGCTACAATGTCCGCCGTCCCCGCTTCAAACCGAAGATGGGGAAACAGCTTGCGAGCATGCTCGACGACACCGGCAACCGGCTCGACCCCTTCGCAGGTTCCGTACATAGTCGCCAGATTCGTCAACCAGCCTCGTCCACACCCAACATCCAGGATACGCAGCCGCCGGCCAGGCTCATTCTGTTGAACACGGCGAAGAATGTATTCAAGAAAGGCCGCGATCTTGCTCCACCGTGCCGCCTCGTCGGTGTTCGGATGCGGCGCCGACCAAGCCGGAGCGTTGACGAACAAGTTGACATAAAACGCGTCCGAGTTCATGGCGCCTCCGTTAGCTTGTCTCGCCACGTCGTTTGTCGACGGCCCGCTTCCGGCGATTGTCGCCCCGACGAATTCCGGCTCCACTTGCTCCGATTGTGTCGAGAAAGGCCGCCGTTGCGCGGCATAAGATTGCGTCAGAGGCGGGCACACGTCCGGAACAGATGCCTTCCCGCTTACATGACGAGCCACGAGAGGTTGCCCGGTCTCAATCCAGTCCAACCACTGCCGTGCACGAGCTTCAGTTGTATGAGATCGAAGCAGTTCCGCGCGGGCAGCGGCAGCGATATTCTCGGCGTAGTCAGCGTCGCTTGCTATTCGCTCCACATGTTCCTTCAGGACTGCGGGGCGATCCCTGGGATATAAGAGAATTTCTTGTCCATCTTTAAACAAGTCTTGCGTGCAAGGCCGATCAGGAATTTTCCACGAGATGACGGGACGACCCGCGGCCATGGCTTCCACGACACGTCCTGCATAGGATTGAAATAGGCTCGGAAGGTTGACGATCCCGCTCCAAGGCTTGAGGCTCGACAGCCAATGGGCGAAAATGGCTTCACGCAACCGGCGCCATAGGCCTACATACTCCGTGAGTGCATCCAGATTAGGGTGCCATCCCGACCGGAGTCGTTCAGACATCTGCTGATGCAACGCATTGAAGAGCTGGGGAAACTCTGTCGCCGCTTCCGCGGATGGCGGATGGATCAGCAACTCCTTCAAACCAGGCATAGCCAACCACGCCTTCCGCTCTCCGTACAGTTCCCCGTAAAACGCCGCTTCACGACGGGATGATCGCTCGACCGTCGTGGTAATGAAACGGGACGGCACCGCTGATGGCCAAAATACAGCCTTCACTGAACCGGCTTGATTGAGCACGTCGGCATCATGCTCATCCGCAGCCAGCACATGTGTCATATACTTCACTTGCCGTTCGACACACCCGGCCCGTTCTCGCAAGTGTGGCCAACGTCGGCAATCTTCTTCGCTATACCGCAGCGACTCCATGATGAGTCCGACCCGCACCGGCGCCAGCTCGGCAAGCCATCCAAGACACGCATCCGAATAGCGATTGTGCACCAGCCACACCCAGACCTGGTCGAAGCGTCGGCCGGCCAACAGGTCCTTCGCATGGTGTAGCCAGGACAACGGCGAGGTATCTGGGATGTCACAGAGCGCCGGAATCGTCAGGCACTCACACCCGTTGGCGCGGAGGCCGTCCTCTACCGCGAAGTTCCCCAAGTAGGACCAGGCTCTTGCCCGGTCCCACGTCCCGAATTCCAATTGCACCAAAAGGATTTTTGGCTTCACCATGAACGTCTCGTGCCGCGACTAGACCGCCGGCTTCTGACGAAGTGTTCTGCTGAAATCATCAAGATCTGTGCCATTCGCGATGGACTTGAGAGAAGTGCATTCCCGAGAGAATGATTGCTGACTACGCGGTGTGGGTGTTGATTGGGCAAATTCTGCCGGTCAAAATCGGGTAGCACGAGGAAAGCCCTGACCGGTTGCCTGAGGATGTGTGAGCTGTGATGTTCTTACCTGGCCCCGAGCAGATCGCCCCCCCGATATCGCTGAGAAATACATTGCTCGACTGCCTGTCGGACGGATCCGCCCCACCCGCGATATTCGATGTACTCGAGCTTGTTGAATCGAAACTCGATGCCGATCATCTCATTTCCATCCCGCGCGTCGACATTCTTCACGATCCCCGTCAAGTTCGTGATATGTCCCAGCCCAGGAAGTTCGAACTCCATGCGGACCGTTGCTCCCGGACGCAGCCAAGTTGGTCTGCGCACCAGTACCACACTGCATCCACTCTCACTGAGATCCTGTAACAAACCACCGGAATAGACCCCGGCAGGCAGCACGGATTCGGAGGTGCCGCCGTGATCAGCTTGCATCAACAAGATGGGCTCGCTTGCAGGAACACGGAAATGTTTTCGCAGGTGCATTTCTTCCACCGCTTTGGGAAAGGCGACGAAAAGAAGCGGCACCGGCGAGATGATCACATCTCGTATTTCGCTGCGGTACCCCACTAACTTGCCTTCATGGAAGTAGCTGACGGTGCAGGGCGTGCCGCCGGCAATCTGCCGGTCATGGCCGAGCTGAAGCGGCCATTCGCAAACAAGCCATGCGTGCCCCTTCCAGCCGAGAAGCGTCGTGCCGTACGTGACCTTCTGTTCATTCAGCGTGAATGACATTTTCAGCGGCAGTCCGACCGATAAAAATGCTGCCGCTGGTGGGACAGACACGGAAATCTCGTTCATACACATCGCCCCAAGACATCGTCGACATGAACCGACTCTGATGATCCCTATCGGAATGTCACGAACAGATCTTGAGGGTGAACAGACACGATGGAGAGCATCGGCTTAGAACCGATTCAAACGCATCATGATTCACGGACAACGATCAAGTTCGATGCAAACTTCGCCGATAATACCCGTGAGATGTTTCTTCCGTCGGCAAGTCCGAGTGGAGACCCTTCTGTCCTGGAGTCTAAAGACGTATGGCGATAAAACGTATCTCAATCGAACAGCTCGTTCCCGGCATGTTCATCATAGAGATGGATGTCCCGTGGTACCGAACCCCATTCCTCTCGCATAAGCGGCTGATCAAGGATCTGCACACTATCGAACTCATGAAGCAGCATGGGATCAAGATGGTGACCATTGATACGAGCAAAGGATCAGACCTCCCGTCGCAACCCTCCACGGATATGCAGCACGCTGCAAACCGGGACTCTACCGACCCGGATGGTCCCGCTCTTCCCGATCAAAAGGCCGAACATGCGTCTGTGGCGAAACCTGACCATCATTCCGTCATCGTGATCTACGCAGAGGCTCAAGAAGCGGTTGAGCGCATCTTCGAGGATCTTGAGCGAGGAATTCCTCCGTCCCCTGAAGCGACCAAAACCATCGTGTTGAACGTGTTGGAGCAAGTTCTCAACGACCCCGCCGCGATGGCCACCCAGGTCGCCATCCAGAGAATCAAGCAGTTCGACCGCTCCCTGACGTCTCATGCGCTGGACACCTGCATCTTGTCTCTCGTGGTGGCCATTGAGGACGGACTGGATCGACCGACACAAGAACAAATCGGCATGGGCGCGTTGCTCCACGACGCGGGCTATGTCCGCCTCCCACGCAACCTCGTTCGTAAGCGGGAGGAATGCAGTGGACAAGATAAGACTCTTCTCGAACAACATTGCAAACTTGGCGTCGCACTGCTCTCCGAACATCCCGGCATGCACGAGGATGTCTTACGCATCGTCCGGGAGCATCACGAACGAGCCGATGGAAGTGGATTTCCAGCCGGTCTAGGCAACGATCAGATTTCACGCCTCTCGCAGATCGTCGGCATCGTCAATTTCTATGACAGCATGGTCAGTCGGCGCGGCACACATCCTGCCATGATTCCACATGACGCCGTTCGGCAGCTCTTCTTGGCCGGGGAACGAGGACATTTCGAAAAGTCTCTCGTGGAACTCATGATTCGGAGCATCGGAGTCTATCCGGTCGGGAGCCTAGTCAAGCTTAATACCGGCGAACAGGCGGTCGTCGTCGGAGTCAACTCTCAGCAACGACTCAAACCCGTGGTAAAAATCACAACCGATCCACAAGGAGGCTCTTATACGACGCCGATCGAGGTGGACCTGGCCGCACCGTCCCCAGACCGTACAGTCCGAACTGTGCTGCGTGTCCTGGACCCGGCCCAAGAACGTGTCAACATCGGCATACACCTGGACCAAGCCCTCTCACGAGCCGCATGATGAAGCTGTCCGGACGGAAACGCAGAGGCTTTTCTACGGTTTCCACCGGCCTCGACCTTCTTGAAGGGCTTCCGCTGGCCACTCTCATCCTCGACCGTGATCTCACCGTATTGGCCGTTAACCGGGCGAGCCATCGGTTGCTAGGACCGCGGTTTCCATCCTCCACTGTCCGATCCTTTCCATCCCTGTGGTCCATGTTCACCCAATCCGACGCAACCACCATTACGGCGCAACTGAACGGAGTGCTGAAAAGCCGACGTCCAACTTCTGCGAGGCACCATCTTCTCTTGCGGAGAGCAACCCACGCCGTTCCAGTGGAATGGACTTGCGCGCCCAGCACATTCAATGGAAAGACCGTACTGATTATCACCATTCGAGACTTGTCCCATGAGCTGGAATTGGAGCAGGATCGCAATCGGTTGGCCGCAATCGCCGAGGAAAGTCCCTTACCGATGATCGAACTGGATCGGCATATGAGCCTGTTGTATGCCAATCCTGCGATGATCACTCTGCTCACTCGATTCGGATACAGTCTCAAAGGATTTCCCAACGTCGCCCCGCGCAGCCTTCCGCAGATCGTGCAACGCTGTCTCGCAACGGGCCATGTGTTTCATGATGAGGCGGTTACGCTCCCGGAAGCCAATTTTTCATGGACCTTCTGCCCGGTCCTCACTCATGGCATCGTGCGGGGCTATGCCACCGACATGACAAGCGTCCATAAGACGCAACAGGCGCTCAAACTTTCCGCCGATCAACTTCGGCAGAGCAATCGTCGCCTGGACCAAGCTCTGGACGAAGCCAAGGAATCGGCACGCGTCAAGACGGCATTTCTCGCGACCGTCAGCCATGAACTACGTACCCCCATGAACGGCGTGATCGGTATGACGAGCCTGTTGATGGAGACCTCCTTGACGTCTGAACAACAGTCCTATGCGGAGACCATTCGGCAGTGCGGCGAAGCGCTGCTGCAGCTGATCAACGACGTGCTTGAATGCAGCAAGATCGAGGCAGGGAAGCTGGAACTGGAGTGCCTCGACTTCAATCTAAGAACCTCAGTGGAGCAGGTGTTGGCACAATTCGCCGAACGGGCGGAGACGAAAGGGCTGGAACTGACCGGACTTGTCCACGCCTCGGTCCCGACAGCGCTCAAAGGCGACCCAGGTCGCCTGCGTCAGATCCTCACCAATCTGGTCGCCAATGCGGTGAAGTTCACCGACAAGGGCGAGGTGACCCTGCAAGCCTATCTCGAAGAAGACCTACCCGACACTGCGATCGTTCGTTTCGAAGTCACGGACAGCGGAATCGGAATCAATCCAAATACGCAAGCCAAACTGTTTCGTCCGTTTGTGCAGGCGGACAGCTCCACGACGAGAAAATACGGCGGGACCGGCCTTGGCCTTTCAATTTCCAAGCAACTCGTGGAATTGATGGATGGACGCATCGGAGTGCGCAGCATCGAGGGTCGGGGCAGCACATTCTGGTGCACCGCGCGCTTCCAGAAACAGGCGAATTCTCCACGCGCGATTCTTCCGACCGGAGATCTCACCGGAAAGCGTGTCTTGATCGTCGATGATAACGAATCGAATCGCTTGATCCTCCACCATCTGGTATCGGGTTGGGGGATGGTTGACGACCTTGCAGAGGATGCCGAATCAGCTTTACACCGCATCGCGGAGGCAACGCAACAGGGAAGGCCGTACGATCTCGCAATTTTGGACGTCATCATGCCGGGAAAGGACGGGTTACAGCTCGCACGAGAACTGCAAAATCACCCGGCAGGATCCGCGATTCGCCTCGTCGTGATGACCTCGCTGCTGCAGCGGGGCCATGCAGAACAAGCTCGCCAGGCCGGTGCGATGGGCTACCTACCGAAACCCATCCGCCATGACGAATTACGCGACTGCCTACGAACCGTGCTCGGCCTGCCCGAGGGTCAAGCACTGAAAGACATCCAAACGCGCTCCGTGGTGCCTCAACTCGTCACCAGGCATATGGTCGCGGAGAATGCGCAACAACAGCGCATTTTGGTCGTGGAAGACAATATCGTCAACCAGAAGCTGACAGTGCGGATGGTTGAAAAACTAGGCTACAAACCGGACGTCGTCGAAAACGGCAAAGAGGCGCTGGCTGCCCTTGCCAAGGGAGACTATGCCGTTATCCTGATGGATTGTCAGATGCCCGTCATGGATGGATTTGAGGCAACTCGGTCCATCCGAGAACGTGAAGCGTCGGTCGCAGCGCGTGACTCGTCTGATGGAAGTGCGAACCGTTCAGATACGGTCCCGCAATCGACCCCACACATACCTATTATTGCAGTCACCGCCAATGCGATGCAGGGCGATCGCGAGCGCTGCTTGGCAAGCGGAATGGACGATTATCTCGCCAAACCGATTAAACTAGACGAACTGCGGAGCACCCTGGCACGTTGGGTATCCGTACCGCCCGATGTGATGGTCTCCGGAAAGCAGATCCCGATTCCCGCAACGGCCGATCCGACCCGAGGAATCTTTGATCCTGCAAAAATGTACCAGAACATCGGCGGCGACAGTGAGCTGTTCGCTCAACTTGTCCGCCTGTTTCTCAACCGTCACCAGACTATGCTGGCTGACATCAGAACCGCGCTGGCCGATGCCGACTCGATCGCCGTCGAGCGAATGGCCCACACTTTCAAAGGCACGGCAGGAAATCTTTGCGCCTCCGAGGTCGCACTTACCGCCGGTCGTCTCGAAGCAGTCGGCCGCCTCAACGCGCTCCACGACGCCCCTCCCGTCTACGCCCAGCTCGAACTCGAAGTCGCACGACTCGTCCGCGTTCTTGAATCCTACCGACAAGGGTACCAGCCCATCACCCAGGCAGCCGCATAGATTAACCATCGTTCCCGGCAACAAGTCCTCAGCGGTAACCACATGTAAGATGAACACATGAACGGCTGCACCGATGCGACTACACCAGGTAGGTTTGACTTGAAAATGTGTCAGCTGTAGAGCCGGTCATGGTCGTGAAACGGAGCGTTGCATAGCCACGTTAATCCGAGTATCCCCACAGAACGTCCCGCTCCAGCTTCGGCCTGGCGTCCTTCCTAATGCAGGCGATCTCGAGTATTTGCTTTTCGCTTAGCAAGGGCTTTTCACTTCAGCGCTGAAACGTCTTTATACAATTTCCTCAAGTGATCGTCTGACATATCCAAGATTGGTTCGTACATGAAGGAATTCAGGTGGATATTTTCCGGCGTCATCAGAATCACACGCTGGATGGTTTCGATGGCAGCGACGTTGCTGCCGAACCGTTTCTTGAATTTTTCGAGAAGCTTGGGCGTTTGATCTGCTGTGATGCTAGCCACAAATTGAGGCTCTCTAATCTTTTCGACCATGAACCGTTCGGCAGCAAGTCGTATGGCAATCGAGAGAACAATTTTGTTTTCGAGATTGATGCCGCCTCCATCAAGCTTGAGGCATCCCCTCGCCTCTACGTGAATCATTTCGATCACCGGTTTGTCACCATCCACAGACTTCCCGGATGTACTGAATAAGTCTACGTAGATATTAT
>JAHBWU010000088.1 GCA_019636835.1 Nitrospira sp. | reverse complement strand
GTCAGGCTGAACGCCGGGGAGAAAATATCCTGATCATCCTCTTCGGTGTGCTGTATATCGGCCTTCCCCTCAGCACAGTGGTATCGACCCGCTCATTGCCCGCCGGCGAATTCCTCGTCCTGTTTCTGGCGGTGGTCACGTGGGCTTCCGACACAGGCGCCTACTATGCCGGAACCCTGTGGGGCAAACACCCTCTCCTGCCGTCGGTCAGTCCTAAGAAAACCGTCGAGGGTGTGCTCGGAGGGCTGGCACTGGCCGTAGGTGCCGCATTATTGGCTCAGTGGTGGTTTGCCTCACAACTCGCGCTGCCGGATGTGTTGATCCTTGGAGTTCTCCTGACAGGAGCGGGCCTTCTCGGAGACCTGTTCGAATCGATGATCAAACGTCGGACGGGCGTCAAAGATTCAGGTGGAATCCTGCCGGGCCATGGCGGTATGTTGGACCGGCTCGATAGTCTCTTGTTCACCGCCCCCACCTTCTACTACTATGTCGCCTACGTTTGCGACCTATCGCCACCTCTATAAGTGAGAGGAGAGGATATGAAGTCGATTATCATCTTGGGATCGACCGGATCGATCGGAACCAATACGCTCGATATCGTTCGACGGTTTCCCGAGGAATTCCGCGTCGTCGGACTGACGGCCGGCAGTAACATCGACAAGCTTGAAGCGCAGATCCGCCAATTCAAGCCCGAAGCTGTGGCGGTCTCCACGGAATCCTCTGCGGCGTCGCTCCGAAACCGGTGTGTCGATCTCCCGGTGGAGATCATGGCCGGCGAAGAAGGCATCACCCACGTAGCATCGTCGCTGGATGCCGAATTGGTGATTTCTGCCATCGTAGGAGCGGCCGGACTCGTTCCGACTTTGTCCGCCATCCGCAGCCGAAAGCACATTGCCCTGGCCAATAAAGAGCCGATGGTGATGGCCGGCAAGCTGATGCAGGACGAGGCCCGAAAACATGGTGTCAGGATTTTCCCGGTCGACAGCGAGCACAGCGCCATCTTTCAGTCATTGGAAGGACATCGAATTGAAGATGTCCGGCGATTGATTCTCACGGCATCCGGTGGAGCCCTCTGGACACTGACCCAGGAGCAGCTTCTGAATGTGACACCGGAACGAGCTCTGCAGCATCCCAACTGGAAGATGGGATCCAAGATCACCATCGACTCAGCCACATTGATGAACAAAGGATTGGAGGTTGTGGAAGCCCGCTGGCTCTTCGATATTTCCGAGTCCAACATCGACGTTCTCATTCATCGGGAAAGCATCATTCACTCTCTGGTAGAGTATAAAGATCGGTCTATGATCGCCCAACTGGGACTTCCGGATATGCGAACCCCGATCTCTTATGCGATGCGCCATCCCGCCAGAATGGCCCTCGACCTCCCCTCACTGAATTTGGCGGAGATCGGACAATTGACTTTTTGCAAACCCGACCATGATCGTTTTCCGTGCCTCAATCTCGGGTACGAGTCGCTTCGCATCGGCGGCACTATGCCCGCCGCGATGAATGCGGCGAATGAAATCGCGGTCGAGGCGTTCCTCAACCATGGCCTTCGCTTCTGTGAAATCCCTCAGGTCATTCGCAGTACGATGGAGGCTCATGCCTATCAGGAGATTACCTGCCTCGATGATGCGCTGGAAGCTGATCGATGGGCTCGCGAAAAGGCCGACTCGTTGGTGCATGCGTTACCTCGCTAACGATCGTTTGCATTTCACACCCCGAATGTTAAAGTAGAACATCTCACACACGACACGGAGTTCCCGATGACGTCCGTACTTGCCTGGTCCCCTGATACGTTGTGGCTGCTTCTTCAGAAGGCCTGGTGGTTTCTTGTGGTTCTTGGCGTACTGGTCGCCTTCCATGAACTCGGCCATTTTCTCGCCGCTCGGTGGGTCGGAGTGAAAGTCCTCAAGTTCTCCATCGGCTTCGGCCCGAAGTTATTCGGCCGCCAGGTCGGCGAAACCGAGTATCTCGTTTCTGCCGTACCGCTCGGCGGATACGTCAAGTTGTTCGGGGAGGATGAGACGGAGGCAATAACACCTGACGACCGCCGGCGATCGTTTTCGCACCAGGGTCTGTGGGGAAAGGTTCTTATCGTGGCGGCGGGCCCCGGGTTCAATTTTATTCTAGCCTATCTGATCTTCGCCGGATGGTTATCCACTGGTGCGCCGTTGTTTGTCCCGACGTTCCGCGATCTGAGTGCCGATGTCGAAGCCCTGGTTCCCGGTTCTCCCGCATCGATCGCAGGTGTGGAAGTCGGTGACCGCATCGTCAAGGTCAACGGCAAAGACATCTCAACCAAAACGGAGTTGCTGGATATCGTTTCCAAGAGCAAGGGCCAGCCGGTGTCCCTTGAAGTCCGACGAGCAGATCAGCTGAAAACATTGACCGCGACTCCCATTCCGGTTGCCGGAGATGGTGCCGGTGGAGACGAACCGCAGTACACGATCGGTGTAGAGGAAACGCCTCCCCTTGTCACCTCGGTCATGCATGGATCACCCGCCGGCCTGGCCGGATTCAAGCCGGGAGATCGAGTGGTCGCGATAGAAGGGCAAGCCATCTATTCCTGGGCCCAAATGACGACCCACGTGAGGGAGCACCCGCAGAAACCGCTGAAACTGGACGTCCTTCGCGACGGAAAACGTACCGCGCTGACCGTCACGCCGAGCAGTGAAAAAGTGACGGTGAACGGACAGACTCTCGAAGTGGGGAAAATCGGCATCTCGGGACCCGGCCGTTCGTTGATACGCTCCGACAACGCGGCGGAGGCCGTGTATCAAGGGCTGGAAGCCACATGGGGATGGACCGAATTGACCGCGATCGGCCTCTATAAAATGATCGTGGGCGATATTTCGAGCAAGAATATCGGTGGACCGCTGACGATCGCCAATATTTCCGGTGAAGCTGCTTCCCAAGGCGCCTCCAGCGTCGTGTTCCTGATCGCAATCTTGAGCATCAACCTCGGTGTCCTCAATTTATTGCCGATCCCGATCCTCGACGGTGGCCACTTGCTCTTTTTTCTGATTGAGGGCATTCTGCGCAAGCCGCTCGGCGAACGGCAACGAGAGGTTGCGCAGCAGGTCGGATTGGTCTTATTGGTCGGTGTGATGATCTTCGCCTTCTGGAATGATCTTGAACGCATCTTCTCCCGCTAAACAGAATGCTGAAACACGTCCCTAACTTCGTTCTCGGCTCCAAGAAATCCTCAACGTACCCCAGAGGGTACGCCTCCGGTTTCTTTTCGCCTGCGGCCTTGTTAAATGACCTGTTTGAGCATTCTGTGAAATCTCCCACAGCTCAACTCGCATCCTAACAGCTACGCATGAAGACCTCTCAATTATTGATCCCTACACTACGGGACGATCCCGGCGAAGCGGAAACCGTCAGCCACCGATTGATGCTGCGTGCCGGACTGATCAGAAAAGTGGCAGCCGGCATTTATACCTATCTTCCACTCGGTCTCCGGGTGATCCGGAAAATCGAGCAGATCATCCGGGAGGAAATGAACCGCGCGGGTGCACAGGAACTGTTGATGCCGATCGCCTCTCCTGCTGAATTATGGAAAGAAACGGCCCGCTGGGACTATTACGGGAAAGAGCTTCTCCGCTTCAAGGATCGTCACGAGCGGGATTTTTGCCTGGGTCCGACGCATGAGGAAGTCATTACCGATCTCTTCAGGCGAGAAGTGCGCTCCTATCGCCAACTCCCGCTCAATTTCTACCAGATCCAAACCAAATTTCGAGATGAGATCCGCCCGCGATTTGGGCTCATGCGAGGGCGGGAATTCATCATGAAGGATGCCTATAGTTTCGACGTCGATGAGTCCGGCGCCAAGGTCAGCTATCAGAAAATGTACGATGCTTACACCCGAATCTTCACGCGATGCGGACTCACCTTTCGGGCGGTTGAAGCGGATACAGGGCTCATCGGCGGGGACGTATCGCATGAGTTCATGGTCTTAGCTGATACGGGCGAAGCGACGGTGGCATACAGCGACCAGGGCTCTTATGCCGCCAATCTTGAACGAGCGGAAGTGCTGCCTCCTGCTGACGTTGATGCAGCCTCGCGTCAGCCCTTGACCCCGATCTCAACGCCACAACGACGGACGGTGGAGGAGGTCACAGCCTTTTTGCAGATTACATCTCGTCAACTCGTGAAGACGCTGCTATACCGTGCGGGGACTGAAACCGTTGCCGTGCTGATCCGAGGAGACCATGAAGTGAACGAGGTGAAATTGGCGCGGCTCCTCAAGGTCACGGATGTTGTGCTGGCCGATCCCGAGACGGTCCAATATCTAACTGGGGCTCCGCCGGGATTTGTCGGACCAGTCGGCCTACAGCACGTACGAATCCTGGCGGATCACGCCATTAAGGCAATGAACAATGTCGTCATCGGCGCCAACAAAGCCGACACCCACTATCAGAACGCCAATCTCGACCGCGATTTCACGGTTGAACAATTTGCCGATCTTCGCAATGCGCAAGCCGGCGACCCTTCTCCCCGAGGACCAGGTGTGCTCACGCTCGCCAAAGGGATTGAAGTCGGGCAGGTGTTCTTACTCGGCACCAAGTACAGCCACAAAATGAACGCCTCCGTCCTCGACGATCAGGGCAAGGAGCGCCTCGCCATCATGGGTTGCTACGGCATCGGCGTCGGCCGGACGGCCGCCGCGGCGATCGAGCAAAATCACGATGAGAAGGGCATCATCTGGCCGTTTCCCATCGCACCATTCCACGTACACCTCCTGACGGTCAGCCAATCAGAAAAGACGACCGAAGCCGCCGCACGTCTCTATACCGATTTGATGGCGGCAGGCATCGAAGTCTTGTGGGACGACCGCGCCGATCGCGCCGGTGTCAAATTCAATGATGCCGATCTCATCGGCGCTCCCTTCCAGATCGTCATCGGCGACAAAGGCCTTGCGGACGGCGTCGTGGAGATCAAGGTTCGACGATCCGGAATGAAATCCCGCATCGCACCCGGTGATCTTGTCGCCCATCTCAAGAAACTTTCCACCGAAGACGATCCATCCGCAGCTTGATCCACGCGTCAGTTTCCCGGCTGAGAACCGCCTCACATTTCCGGAAATCGGCCGACAGAAAATGTCTTTTCCTTGCCTTCTCAGGTCATTCGGTTAGACTGAAATTCGATTCGGAGCTCGGTGACCCATTGATGGCCCGGTGCATGCTGATCCGGTGCACGACCGGATTCATTCACGCCTCGACTTCCGAGAAAATACAGTCTGATGCACACCAAGCCGATGACTCAGAATATCCACGAAGTGCCGCAAAAGGTTGAGCGCGCGGACCACGTCAAACGCATTACTACCCAGATCCATGCGGCCAGCAATCTAGATCAAATTCTCCTCGACCTGCATAAAGATATCTTGAGCCTGTTCGACGCAGAAGATCTGACGCTGTTTGCGTTCGACTCGGAAAAGAAGGAAATTTTCTCCAAAGTTCCTCACATCGACGGCGTCGAGGAAGTCCGCGTCCCCATTACCGAGCAGAGTCTGGCCGGTTTCTGCGCCAAATACCTTCGCCCCGTCAATATCGTCGATGCCTACAATATCACCGAACTCCATGCGATCCATCCGTCCCTGCTCCACGACACGTCTTACGATAAACGTACCGGTTTCAAGACCAAACAAGTTCTGACTTATCCGATCGTCGCCGACAACAAATACCTGATGGGAGTCCTCCAACTTTTCAATAAAAAGAACGGGAGTCGGTTTACCCGAAAAGATGAAGAAGCCGTCGACGAAATCGCCAAAGCGCTGGGAATCGCTTTTTTCAACCTCAGGAAGATATCCAAAAAGAATCCCACGAAGTTTGACCTCTTAGTCGGCACCAATCGGATCACTCAGAACGAACTCGACCAGGCCATCGCCGACTCCCGAAAAGGGATGAGCGATCTGGAAAGCATTCTGATCGAAAAATACAAAGTCACCAAACTCGATATCGGCAGGTCGCTCGCACAGTTCTATAAGTGTCCGTATATCGAGTACAGCGAACGCACCCTCGTCGATGTGGAACTGCTGAAGAATCTCAATGTCGACTACCTGAAAAAAAACCATTGGATGCCGCTCAAGCGAGATCGCACGGCGATCGAGATTCTGACCGATGATCCGGGTGACCTTGATCGCGTTCAGGACATCAAGCGGACGTTCCCGGGCCTCAACATTCGGTTCGCCGTCAGTCTCCGTCGCGACATCGCCCAATTTCTGAGTTCGGCTACCGGACAGAGCGACAACGGAGGACGCAAGCTCGACGAAAATGTTTCCGACATTCTCGGAGAACTTGTCACCGAAGCACAGGCCGAGGCGATGGAGGACTCCGCGGCCGCCGGATTGGATGAAAACGACAGCGCGATCGTCCGTCTGGCCAATCAAATCATTGCCGATGCCTATCGCCAAAATGCATCGGACATTCACATCGAGCCCTACGGAGAAAAACGTGAAACCCTGGTCCGTTTCCGAGTCGACGGCGATTGTTTCGAGTACATGAAGATCCCGCAGAGTTACCGTCGAGCTATCGTCTCCCGACTCAAGATCATGGCCAGCCTGGACATTGCCGAGCGCCGTAAACCTCAAGATGGGAAAATCAAATTCAAGCTCTCGGAGACGAAAGAGATCGAGCTTCGCGTCGCAACTCTCCCCACAGCCGGATACAACGAAGACGTGGTCATGCGTATTCTCGCGGCGAGTGAACCACTGCCTCTCGACAAGATGGGATTCTCAGACCGGAATCTCAAGGCGCTCAAGGAGATATCAGAAAAACCCTACGGCATCATTCTGTGTGTCGGACCGACCGGATCAGGAAAAACGACCACGCTGCATTCAGTCCTCGGCAATATTAACACCCCGGACATAAAAATATGGACGGCCGAGGATCCGGTCGAAATTACGCAGTATGGCCTGCGTCAGGTACAGGTCCAGCCCAAAATCGGTCTGACATTCGCCAACGCGATGCGTGCATTCCTCCGGGCCGACCCCGATGTCATCATGGTGGGAGAAATGCGGGATAAGGAGACGGCCGACACCGGCATCGAAGCGTCGCTCACCGGCCATCTGGTATTGAGCACACTGCACACCAACAGCGCAGTCGAAACGGTCACCCGCCTGCTCGATATGGGTTGCGATCCGTTCAGTTTTGCCGATGCCATGCTTGGTGTGCTCGCACAACGATTGGCTCGTCGGATCTGCAAGGATTGCAAGGAGCAGTACATCGGAAGCAAAGAGGAGTATGAAGAACTTCGACTGGGATATGGGTCTGAGTATTGGGATAAGCTCGGCATCAAACAGGACAATACATTCAGGTTATCCCGTGGGAAGGGCTGCGAAACGTGCAACCGGTCCGGCTTTAGAGGCCGGGTCGCCCTACATGAACTCCTCTTGGGAACGGACCACATAAAGCGAATGGTCCAACAAAAGGCGCGCACCGAAGAGATGCTGAAAATCGCACTGGAAGAAGGGATGACGACGCTCGTGCAAGACGGCATTCAAAAAGTCTTGCAAGGCCACACGACATACAAAGAAGTCAAGGCTGTCGCCATCAAATAGTGCTTTCGACTTACCTCGATACGACCGGCTTTTTGGAGTCCGCCCCCTTCACTCCCTACCCACAACCATGTAGAATGCGCGGCCCAGTACGGAGCACTTATGACTCGGATCACCTCTCTTCTCTTGGCGCCACTACTCCTGCTCGCGGGATGTGAATCCCCGGACCGTATACTCACGAACGCTGAACGAGTGCTCGGCAACCGAACGAGCAGGACGGTGCTCGACATTGCCACAGGCAAAGACCCCAAACTAATCCTCAAAGAACGCGTCGATGCCTATCAGCGCGACCCCGAGGCCGTGATCAGAGATCTGCGAACGATCCAACGGGATTTCAACACCATTATGACCGCGCTGACAGGCCGGGTCCGACAAACCTGGGGCGAGAAGGAAGTGAAGGTCCCGGAACAAAAGAAGTACGTAAAATACACCCAGAATTATATGAGCCGAACCATCGTCGACTTCGACAACGGGTCGATCCTGGTGGAAACATTGGATGACAAATCGCCGAAGGAGAGCCTTACAAACGCGATCGTCACGACCTTGCTCACACCTGACGACCCACGCTCCGTCGATCTTTTTTCCGACAAGCCGGTCACGCTGACCAGTGACCACCCTCCATATCTATTGGGTCTGGTGCTGGATCAACAAGGACAGCCCATCCGCACCCCTGCCCAAGCGGAAGCGTTTGCGGCATCAATACTTGATCGCACTAAGACAAGGACGGTGGACCAAAACGGGGCGACCAAGCAAGCGCTGATTGCTGAAATCAAGATGGTTGCGAATTTCTCGAACCGGCAAGCGGACAAGTATCGAGCGACTGTTACTCGGTTCGCAGAGCAATTCAAGATCAGTCCCAGTCTCATCTTTGCCGTCATTAGAACGGAAAGCAACTTCAATCCCTTTGCCGTGAGTTCCGCTCCGGCTTATGGCTTGATGCAGCTGGTTCCAACCAGCGGAGGCCGGGATGCCTACCGAAAAGCCAAGGGAAAAGATACGATTCCATCGCGCGATTACCTGTTCGACCCGGAGAATAATATCGAACTCGGCAGCGCCTACCTCAATGTCCTGTCGTATAATCTGCTCGAGCAGATCGACAATGATGTTTCGCGGGAGTATTGCGTGATCTCGGCCTATAACACAGGCCCTCGGAATGTCTTCAAAACGTTTGCCGGAGACTCCGTAGCCGCCCTCAATCAAATCAACAGTCTCGAACCACCGGCCGTTTATGACCGATTGCGCAATAATCTGCCGTACCAGGAGACGAGGGATTATCTCGTGAAGGTCGTCACCTTCCGCAAACAGTTCGTCTCCCTACGCGAAGACAATGCCCGCTGAGCGCCTTCAATTGTCCAGAAATACTATGCACGGCTGGAAAGTCAGACGGCAAGAGACTGGCCCGATCGGGACTGGTGGTTCATAAAGGTCTGGAGATGCTTGTTGTCGTTAGGAGATAACCCCTCAAATTCCACTCCGTACGTTTGTTCTTTCCCCCACCGAACCGTAGCGGCTTCGATGAACATTGAGGCCGCCTGGTTGGGCAATCGCAAACGCATGGCGATTCGGTCGCCCGGTGTGATTACCGCTTCCGTCATGACACGCGCCCCCTTTGCCGAGACGTCATAGACGATCCCTAGACCTTGCTCGACCGCCCCTTGCCTCAACAAACCGACCCTGGCCAACGAACAGGGGAATGGGGCCGACACACGCACCCGCGGGTGTTTGCGCAACTGCGGAACATTCTGTCCACTGGCGGCCCTGACGTCTAGATCATCCATCATGGCTTTACTCTCTCCCTATATCTGAAACATTCAAGTATTCAGTCAACTGTCTCAACGACGTTTGCGAGAGCATGCTGAACGCAAGTCCATGAAACTGATGGTTCGTCCAGCAAACGTTGGCCACCGCCACCTCCACTGGAGGAGCGCCCTTGGTCAGTCATAGTGTGAGGGAAACCTGGTCGCCCGGCTTGATGTCCGCGTCGGTACTCACGCAGACGCCGTGCAGAGACAGGTCATAGACCATACCAACATCACTGACCGGTTTCCGAAACCTCATCTGGTTCCCAGCGAGGAAAGGGAACAGCTGAAGGGCATGGAGATGTGCACTCGGGGGTATCGCCGAGCTTTGTTTCCTGCCACCTCCGGCTGCTGAATCGCCTGCATGAAAATCCGCCTTGTGAGAGACACTGTATCTCACAAGGCGGATTCAGCGAACTATTTTTGCACTTTATGTACGGATTGCCGCGGCAGCACCATGCGCTGATGATTCGACATGGGGCTTTCTCGCGTTGCGGAAGGAATGGGTTTGGGAACGGTTCAACTGACTCCTCGAACGATGCCCATCCCGACGAACACCTCCGCCTGGGGCAGGAATTGCAGAGGAAGGAGCCTCGCTTCCTGGAGCAAGCGGGACTGCATGCCCCAACAACCGCTCGATATCTCGTAATTGATGCTGGTCCTCGCCTGTTACAAAACTGGTGGCGCGACCGGTCGTCTTCATCCGAGCCGTACGTCCGATACGATGCACGTAATCTTCCGGACAATTGGGAAGATCGAAATTGATCACGTGGCCGATGTTCGCGACATCGATCCCTCTGGCGGCAATATCCGTCGCCACCAGCACACGGAATGCTCCGCGTCTGAAACCTTCCAGTGCGGCGCGCCTCTGCGATAGACTCCGGTCTCCGTGCAGCACAGCCACTCGATGGCCCTCACGACCCAGAAAACGTCCCAACCGATCGGCACGGTGCTTCGTCCTGGTGAAGACCAGCGCGGTCGCTTGATCAGCTCCCAATAGTGATAACAGAAGATCTGGTTTGTCGGCGTGGGATGTGTAATGCACCGCCTGCGTGACACCCTCGGCCGTCGTAGCAGACGGCGCGACCATCACACGCACCGGATTGTTCACGCTCGCTTGGGCCAGACGTGCCAAGTCCGCAGGCAAGGTAGCCGAAAACAGCAGCGTCTGTCGCTGTTCCGGCAAGGCATCGAGTATCTGGTTGATTTGCGGGGCAAAGCCCATGTCCAACATCCGATCCGCCTCATCCAACACCAACAGCTTAATGGACGACAACATGATCGTGCCGTTCCACATGTGATCGAGGAGGCGACCCGGCGTCGCGACCAAGACGTCCGGCCGTTGCCGCAAACCTCGCACTTGGGCCTGCATGTCCACACCTCCTACAATGACGGTAGCGGAAATGCGCCGGCTGCGTCCGAGTTTCTCAATCGTAGCCAAGGTTTGCAGAGCGAGTTCGCGCGTCGGCGCCAAGATCAATGCCTGGGGTTGCCCTTTCGGAAGCAGCGCGAGCCGCTCGATAATAGGAATAACGAAGGCAGCAGTCTTTCCTGTCCCGGTCTGCGCGCATCCAATGACATCTCGTCCCGCAAGCGCAGGCGGGATAGCTCGTGCTTGAATGGGCGTCGGCGAAGCGAACTTGGCATCAGCCAAGTCTTGCAGAAGTGCTTCGGACAAACCGAGAGCGTGAAAATTTACATGAACAGACGTATCCACTACAATATCCTTTCAGTTTGATCGCATGATGACGGGATCAGAGAACCGAGGGGAGAAACAACCGAGCAGGGTGCCGCTCCGAACTGGACCTGGTCGCGATGCGATCGCGAGGTCCGTTATAGTTACAGCATTTCCTCGCCGGACCACCGCGAGTGAAATGCAGGGTTACCATACCGTATCACTGATCACACGTCAACCCGTTCGTTGATTCCTATTACCCGCGCAGAGTGATTCAAGGCACTCAGTTACTGAGTCTTTCGCCCTATGCCGAGGCCATCTTAACATTCACCCTCTAGGAGGTTTATGAGATAATCCTTCCATGATTCTGAAGCGCTGGCTCGTCGGGGATCCTCTTAAGACTGCCCAAGCGAGGCACGAACGACTTTCAAAAACGATCGCCCTTCCTATCTTTTCATCGAACGCTATTTCATCCGTTGCCTATGCTAGTGAAGAAATCCTGCTCGTGCTCGTGCTCGCAGGAACTGCTGCAGTCACGTGGTCGATCCCGGTCAGCCTGGCCATCCTTTTCCTCATTCTCGTGCTGACGATCTCATACCGACAGATCATTTATGAATATCCCGAGGGGGGTGGCGCCTATGTCGTCGCACGATCCAATCTCGGCGACAAACCGGCTCTGGTAGCCGCTGCAGCCCTCATGATCGACTACGTCTTAACAGTTGCGGTTAGTGTGGCGGCAGGAATCGCAGCCCTTACTTCGGCAGTTCCATCGCTCTTCATACACCGTGAAGCGTTGGGACTTGTCGCGATTCTCTTCATTGTCGTGATGAACCTGCGCGGAGTTCGCGAATCAGGCAAGTTCTTCGCCGTCCCAACCTATTTTGCTATCGTCGCGTTAGGCCTACTCGTCGGGATAGGGACAGTCCGATCCTTGTCCGATCCCTCAGGATCTCCCGGTCTAGCAAGTCCCGCTGAAGTAGAAAACTTGACCTTATTTTTGATCCTCCGTTCATTTGCCGCGGGCTGCTCCGCGGTCACGGGGATGGAAATTGTCTCAAATGGAGTCAAAGCCTTTCGCCCTCCTGAATCCAAAAATGCCGCAACCACTATGCTTTGGATGTCCGCTATTCTGGCCTCGCTGTTCATAGGAATCAGCTGGATGGCTTACCACCACGGTATCCTACCCAAAACCGATGAAACCGTCATCTCTCAGCTGGCCCATCTGACATTTGGCGCGGGCATCATCTACTACGCCGTGCAGATCGGCACCATGGCTCTCCTCGTCCTGGCTGCAAACGGCGCCTTTGCCGGCTTTCCCCAGCTGGCATCAATTCTTGCGCGGGACGGATTCATGCCCCATCAGATGGCAACGTTCGGCGATCGCCTGGTCTTTTCGAACGGCATCATCATCCTAGGGCTCCTCGCCTGTCTCTTGCTCGTCGTGTTCGAAGGAGATCCGCACGCGCTGATTCCCTTGTATGCCATCGGCGTGTTTGTATCATTCACCCTCTCTCAGGCCGGCATGGTGAAGCGATGGCTGGTGAAAAAGGGGCCGCATTGGCAGACCAAACTGATCGTCAATGGGGCCGGCGCTCTGACCACCGGCATCGCAACGATCATCATCGCCAGCACCAAGTTCATGCAGGGAGCCTGGATCGTGTTCCTGCTGGTCGCGATCCTCTTGCTGATGTTTCAAGGGATTCGCTCACACTATAAAGCCGTCAAGGAACAGATCGCGCTGGACCGTCGAGGTGAGCGGCCTCCATTGCCTCGTCGTAATGTCGTGATCATTCCGATCAGCGGCTTGAATCGTGCGGTGGTTCGCGCGTTGGACTATGCGAGAAGCCGACCTGGCGAGATTCGCGCCGTTTACGTGGATCTCGACCAGGAAGAAGGTGCTAAGGTCAAAATCCAGTGGGCCCAATGGGGGGGTGGTGTCAATTTAATTGCTCTCTCCTCGCCCTACCGCTCGGTCCTAGGATCGTTATTGGCCTACGTCGAAGAAGTGCTCGAGAAGGACCCCAATACCTGGATCACCGTCGTGATCCCGGAAATTCTTCCGGCAAGATGGTGGCAGAACATCCTGCACAATCAACGTGCGCTGATGCTCAAAGCCGCGCTACTCTTCAAAGAGCGAGTGATTCTCATCGACGTTCCCTATCACCTGACCAGGTGACCGTGAATCGCGAAGTGTCACCCATCAAGCCTCCAATGTGCCCCCGAGCCTTTGTCTTTTTCATTTTTGCCTTTTACCTTTGCCTATCGCTGCCAGCACTGGCGTTTAAGATCACTGAACCAGCTGCCGGAGCGAAACTTTCCGCTGGAAGCACCGTGACCGCGCATGTGGATCTTGGAAAGGATACCGGCATCGTCAAGGTCCGCTACTATTGGTACGGTGAGCAGGACGAGGTGCTGGTCGAACAGGATGATTCGACGGCCACAGGTTCCATCGTAGTGCCGGTAGCGATGATTGGCTCCGCTGAACAGGAACCTGCTTTTGGCGGTCCATTGAAAGTTCCACCGAATAGCATCGGGCCGATGCGTCTGTTGGCGGTGGCCGAAATCTCTCAGGGACGATTAGAGACCAGATCTATTTTCGATGAAGTCATCGTGAAGGTTGAACCCTCTGCCGCCCTCACAACCATCGATTTTGAGACGGATAAGCCC
>JAHBWU010000087.1 GCA_019636835.1 Nitrospira sp. | reverse complement strand
GGGCGGAGCTGTGGTCACGGGCGGAGTGCATCGTCTCGACCAACTTATCGAAAGGGAAGTCCTGATTGGCATAGGCCTCCAACGCAGTTGTGCGCACCCGCGCCATCAACTCGATGAACGTCGGATCGCCGGAGAGATCGGAGCGCAAGACGAGTGTATTGACGAATGAGCCGATGATCGACTCGACCGCCGATTGAGTCCGGTTCGCGATAGGAGAGCCTACGGCCACATCGGTTTGGCCGGAATAGCGACTCAAGAGAATCTGGAAACAGGCCAACAGGGTCATGAACACCGTCACATTGTGTTCAGCGCTGAATTGCTTCAGCCGTTCGATCAACGACGTGGGCACCTCCAGCATGCGATGCGAGCCGTTAAATGTTTGCACCACGGGGCGTGGGTAATCGGTCGGCAACGAAAGCTTGGGAAGTCCTGCCAGCTTTTTCTGCCAATAATCCGATTGCGTACTGAGCCAATCGTCGGTCAGACAACGCCGCTGCCACACCGCGTAGTCGGCATACTGAAGGGAGATCGGCTTTGCCGAAGGAACTTCTCCACGGCAAAACACGTTGTAGAAGAACGCAAACTCATGACCGATGACCCCGAACGACCACTGGTCTCCGATAATATGATGCATCGTGAGGACCAACACATGGTCCTCGGGCTCGATCTCGATCAAGAGGAATCTTGCGAGAGGGCCCTTCTCGAGATCGAACGGCTGATTCGCTTCCTGCTCCACAAGCCGAGCCGCCTGCTGTCGTCGCTGTTCGAGTGGCAGGTCCTGAAGATCCACTTCGACCCAATGAGGAGGGCGAAAGGGATGGATCCTTTGAACCGGTCCCTCCCCCCTCATCATGAACGTCGTTCTAAATGCCTCATGTCGGCTACAGATGGCATCAATCGTACTTCGAAGGGCTGCTTTGTTGAGTCGTCCCATCTGCCGCGAAGCAAACGGCATGTTATACGCTGTGCTCTCAGGAGCCAGCCGATACATCAACCACATGCGTTGCTGAGAATAAGAAAGGGGAAGCGGCTGATCTCTGGGCACTGGAGTAATCGGTGGCATCAGGAAAGCCGTTTCCCTTTGGCGCAACCGTATGACTTCTTCAGCCAACGCCGCGATAGTCGGTCGCTCAAAGAGCGCCGGTAGCGAGACGTCGACCTCAAACAGCTCGCGTATTCTGGAGACGAGCTGGGTGGCTACCAGGGAGTGGCCGCCGTGCTCAAAAAAGTTGTCGTGGATGCCCGCCTCGGGGACTTGGAGCACGGATTTCCACAGCTCGGCCAAGGATTCCTCGACCTGATTCCTCGGAGCAATCCTGGCTGCCGCCAGACCGGCTGTGTGTTCCGGAGCCGGAAGAGCATGTCGATTCACTTTTCCTGTGGCACTGAGCGGCATCGTATCCAGACACAGGATGACGGGTGGCACCATGTAGTGCGGTAATCGAGCTGCGAGATGACTGCGAACCTGGTCGAGCCTCTCTCTCAACGATGACTCGCCGGCGACATAGCCGACCAACCGGTGTTGATCTGGTTTATCCTGCCGAAGCAGTACCGCCGCCTGATGCACGCCCGGGAAGTTACTCAACACATACTCGATTTCTCCTAGTTCGATCCGATAGCCACGCAGCTTGACCTGCTGGTCACTCCGTCCGAGAAACTCCACATTGCCGTCGGCGCGATACCGAGCAAGGTCACCGGTCCGATACAGTCTGGTGCCGGCCACGTAGGGATTCGCAAGAAACCGCTCTTGGGTCAGCTGCAGCTGATTGACATAGCCGCGTGCCAGACACTCTCCCGCGATATAGAGCTCTCCCGGTATGCCGATGGGCATAGGCTGCAGACGCTCATCCAGCACATAGAGCTGCATATGGTCGATGGGTTTGCCGATCGGGACTCGGGCTCCTTCTTCCTCGCGAGTCGTTTGATACACGCTGCACCAGACCGTGGCTTCCGTCGGTCCATATTCGTTGTACAGCGTGGCATGAGGCAGGAGCTGGTAATGTCGTCGCACAAGTTCAAGAGGCAGGCTTTCTCCGGCAGTAATGACGACACGGAGCGATTCCAGCTGAGCACTCAACGCCTCACCCAGCACAGTATGGTACAACGAAGGGACCCACACGACGTGCGAGATGTGATGATGCTCGATGAGTGCAGCCAGCTCCGTCGGGTCGCGATGGGCGGTCTCTGATGGAATGACCAGTGTCCCGCCCTGCAGCAACGTCCAAAATATGCCCGTCACCGATCCATCAAAAGCCAGAGAGAAGGTCAGCAAAAACCGGGAAACCGGTTCCGGATAGTACTGAAGCCTGGCATGAAGAGAGGTCACCAAACTGTGGTGTGACACAGCCACGCCCTTTGGCCGCCCGGTGGAGCCCGACGTGTAGATGATATAGGCGAGCTGATCCGGGGAAACGGAAAGTGCTAGGTTCTCTTCCTCTGCTCCGCCCAGGGTGGACGTCGACAAGGTCTCGACGGCAAAGATTTGGCCGCCGTAGTTCTGGAAATGGTTACGGAGGTGCGCCTGTGTGACCACGATGGAAACTTGCGTGTCCTCGAGCACGAGCTGGTGGCGGTGACTGGGGAAGGATGGGTCCAGAGGAACATAACCGCCCCCTGCTTTGAGAATGCCCAAGAGGCCCACGAGGGCATCCACCGAGCGCTCCATACAGAGACCCACGGGGAGATCTGAACCGACCCCTAATTTCTGGAGCGCGCGAGCGACTCGATTCGCACGTCGGTTCAGCTCTTGGTAGCTGATGGACTGGTCTCCACACATGACAGCTGGTGCATGGGGAGTCCGCTCAACCTGCGCCTCAATAAGCGCATGGATACCGGAGGCCGGCGGCAGTGGCTCGTTCCATGTCAGTTGAATGTTCCGTCTCTCTTCGGCGGTCAGCAATGAAAGTTGGTCAAGACGAGACTCAGGTTTCTTGAGAAACTCTTCAAGAAGGATCTCCAGCTGTCCCAACATGCGGTCGATCGTCGAGCCGTCGAAAATCGTAGAATCATGGAGAAACGCCAAGTCCAGGCCGTCCGCCTTGTTGACCACCATCAACACGAGGTCGAA
This sequence comes from Nitrospira sp., assembly GCA_019636835.1. GTDB lineage: Bacteria > Nitrospirota > Nitrospiria > Nitrospirales > Nitrospiraceae > Nitrospira_D. The sequence goes on along the minus strand of JAHBWU010000087.1, from coordinate 10,682 downwards.
CTCCGATGCAGTCGGCTCCCAGGGGAGATGAGCGACTTCAAGATCCTTGACGGTGAACGTAGACAAGGGATCGTCTTCACACACCATCATCACGTTAAACAGCGGGGACAGCTGACGCGCTCGCTGTAACGACAGCGCCTCGATGACCTCTTCAAACGGGAGTTCCTGATGGTCATAGGCACCCACCACGACCCGGCGTACCTGCTTCAACAGCTCTAGTCCAGTCATCCCATCCGACAACTCGGACCGTAACGCCACCGTATTGACGCAATAGCCCATCACCTCTTCCAGCTCTCTCCGACGTCTGCCGGTCACGATCGATCCAATGACGACGTCCGATTCTTGTGTGTAGCGATGCAGCCAAGTCGCAAAGACGGAGTACAGCACCATGAACGCCGTGACGTTCTGGTGTTGACAGAAGAGAGTGAGGCCGGCTGAAAGCTCGAGAGCAAGTGATCGTGACCGCACGCCTCCCTCGAAGGTGCGCACCCGTGGCCGCTGACGATCGACCGGTAGCTCAGCAGGAGGGTGGATGCCGCTCAGCTGCCGAATCCAGTAGGCTCGATGGACCTCACGAAGGCCTTGATCCAGCCTGGTCCTCTGCCAATCGGCATAGTCCGCATACTGAACGGTCAACGCAGGTAGTCGAGCTTTCTGAGCATCACCACCTGCTTCCCAAAGAATCGCCAATTCCTTCCAGAAGATACGGAGAGACCACCCATCGGCGACGAGACGGTGGAATGTCAGTGCCAGGACATGCACAGCCGGTTCAAACGTCAGCAGGGTCAACCTAAACAGCGGTCCCTGTCGTAAGTCGAACGGCCGGCTCCTCTCCGCTCGTAGGAATTGCCGAACCTGAGTTTCTTGTTCCGCAGAGTCCAATGCTTGAAAATCTTGCCGTCCGATCGTGATAATCGCCTCAGAGGAAACTTCCGCGAATCCCTCACCTCGCTCCGATCCGAAACGAGTTCGAAGAATCTCGTGACGATGGGCGATTTCCCGCAGCGACCGTTCCAATACCTCGGCGTTGACCGACCCACGTAGACGCACATCCATGGAAATATGGTTGATCGCGCTTCCTGGATGGACTTGCTCCAAGAACCACAGTCGCTGCTGCGAGGGGCTGAGAAGAATCCTGCCCTCTCTCGTGGATACCGAGAGAAGCGGAACCAGTGGAATCCGCGCCCCTCCGTCGCCATTTGCGTACCGGTCCTGGTCATCCGGACTCGTGTTCGGTTCACCGATCCGAGCGGCCAGCGCAGCCAATGTCGGGCGTTCGAACAGCACACTGAGCGGGAGCTCGATGTGGAAGACATCGAGGATGCGCGCAACCACCTGTGCCGCGAGGAGCGAATTGCCTCCGAGTGCAAAGAAGTTCGCATGGCGATGCGGATGATGGCCTCCAAGCACCTCTTGCCATATATCGGCCAACCGCTTCTCGATGGTGGTTTGCGGGGCCTCGCTCGGTACCCCATCAGTTTCAACCTCCGGAGCTGCGTCCAAAGCGCTCGCCAGGACTACAGCGAGCTGGCCGGACTCAAAGGCGGCTCGACAAGCGCCCCGCTGAATTTTTCCGCTGGAGGTTCTTGGGGTCGTGCCGGACTTGATCAACAACACCGTGTGGATTTCGAGTTCATATTCGTCAGCCAACGCGCGACGGATGCAGTTCACCACCTCCGTCAGGTCGGATTCAGGCACTTGTTTCTCGATCTCATGGACCAGCACCACCAGCTCTCCGGTCTTGCCCTCGATAGAGAAGGCCGCTCCATATCCACGCCGCAATCCGGGATGAGCCTGTTGAGCCGACCACTCCAGATCATGAGGATAATAGTTCCGCCCGCGCACGATGATCAGATCCTTGAGGCGTCCGGTCAGGAACAGCTCTCCTCTGTGGAAAAATCCCAGATCACCGGTCCGTAAATAGGGACCTTCTCCAGACCCAGCGAGAGTGGCCTTGAATGTGGTGTCAGTGTCATCCGGCTTGCCCCAGTACCCAGCGCCGATTCCGGCTCCGGCCAGCCACACTTCTCCCACAGCGCCCGGCGGACACTCGTCGCGAGTCGTTGGATTCACAATCCGTACATGAGTCTCTTCGAGGGGTTCTCCACATCCGACCAATGTCCGCGTTCCTCGTTCCGATGGGAGAGACTCTTTGACGATCGCGTCGGCCAACGCGTCGGCCTCAACATGTAGGAAGCTCGGCTCCGCTCCGGCGCGCTTCATCGTCACCAACAGCGTAGCCTCAGCGAGTCCATATGCCGGGGCAAACGCCGTTCGCGGGAAGCCACGTGGTTGAAAAGTATTGATAAACTGCTCAACCGTATCCGGATGGATAGGTTCGGCGCCGCAACTGGCGACCATCCACCTGCTCAAGTCAACCTGCCAGTCTCCCTGTTGCCGCACAGCCCTGAGACAAGCCTCGTAGGAAAAATTCGGTCCCCCGCTGTGAGTAATCGCAAATCGAGACACCGCTTCGAGCCAACGTAATGGCCGCCGGAGAAATGTGATGGGCGACATGAGATAGGCGGGAATACCGGCATAGAACGGGGCAATGATCCCGTGCAGTAACCCATAGTCATGGAAATATGGTAACCAGCAGAGCGACCGGCTGCTGGCCGACACTTCTCCGGCCAGACTCAAGGCCCTGCAGTGAGAAAGTACATTTCCGTGGCTGATCATGACGCCACGAGGGGTGGCGGTCGACCCCGAGGTGTATTGTAAGTAGGCCAGGTCTGTGCTGGAAGGCCTTGATAACTCGATCCAATCGACTGAATTATAGAGTTGATCAGTCGCCAACCATTTGATCGGACTCACCTCGTTCGAAAGGGAAAGCTCCGAAGACAGGGCCGCAATACTCGAGGTCGTGAGCACCAACGATACCTGAGCATCCTCAATAATGTTGCGCAGTCTAGGGAGAGCGTATTTCCGTCTGATGAGATCGGGAGTCGGAGCGGGAACCGGCACGAGACCGGCACAGATGCATGCCCAAAAGGCGCATGCGGCATCGAGGCTCTGTGGATAGAGCAGAAGAGTTTTGGTTCCCGGTGAGACCGCTCGTACGAGATGGTCGGCAAGCGAACGTACCCTGCGTTCAAGCTGGCCATAGGTCAGCTGAATCTCAAGCTCGAGGGTGTCACGAATAAGAGCATAGGCAAGGTCATCCGGCTGTTGCCGGCATCGAAGCTCGAAGAGGTCGGCGAGGTTATGGATAGCTCGAGGAGGAAGTGTAGACATGTATGCGAGACACCCGGACTTCTATTCTGATAGGAACTCTATTTACCGCTATCGGCTATCCGTGCACCGATGACTAGAGTAGTGTGCCTGATGACAAATTCAAAGAATTTCTCGGTTTCCAACCGTCAAAGAATTTCTTCTTTAACGCTCATGCACCGTCGAATCGGCATTGGCTCTTGCGTGGGATCGGTCGTGATTATTGAGATAGGCAATAATAGACTGTTGCAAACAGTACTAAATAATTAACACTACTTCAACGAGCCCAAGGGTAATGACTGTGTCATTTCGCGTCAGTAGACGAAGCAGCTCTGAGGGTTTTGTCGTCAATCCTCCATTTATCCCACGCGTGGTTGTGACAAGACCCCATATAAGTCATTGATAAGCCGTACGATACATATCGTCGTGCGTTGAGAAATATAATGGCACACTGATCGCAGACGTTTAGTCATCAAGGAGGAAAAGATGCGCATGACTGGACGAAGGGTGGTGTTGTGCGTGCTGTCAGCTAGTCTATTAGGGCTGGGATTCAGCAATATTGGAGTCAAAGATCTGACTGCTCTCCCCAAAGGAGGCGATTCGGTCAGTGGGAGAGAAATCTATGTGAATACCTGCATTCGGTGTCATGGCATCGACGGAAAAGGTACGCTCGGAATCAAGCTTGTTCCGCCTCCCGCCGATCTCACTTCGTCCGCCGTCCAAGATCGACTCGACGGCACCTTGTTCCGGCGCATTCATGAAGGCAAACCAAATACCGCTATGGGTGCTTGGAAACACAGTCTCTCCGATGAAGAGATTTGGGATGTTCTGGCTTATGTGCGTACGTTCAGGGCGGAACTTGACGGGCAACCATGAAGAATCCAATGGGCCGGAGATGTCTCCTATGTGTGTGGCGGAGATGAGCGCACCTTTACAAGTCGAGGAAGTCGCCATGACATGTAATGTCGGAGGGATTGAGAGACCTATGCGAATTGGAGCAGGGCTACTAGCGATCAGCATCGGCCTATTTGCGGGACTGTCAATCGCCATTACGGGAGCGGCACTTGCGGTGGGGGCCATACTGCTGTTCACATTGTTGAGGATCAGTACTTCTCTCCGGCATCCCGGTGTGAAGAAATGAGGTCCTATATGAGTCGACCGTTGATTATGGGTGTCGTGCTTCTGAGTACGCTGCTGGTGACGATCAGTTGTGTGCCACCTCCTCGGGTGACGGGGAGTGAGGCGGGGGCTGATCGTTCGAGCGCAGATGCGACAGTCAACGCATTGTTTGCTCCGCCATCTCCTGAAACTATCCCCGGTGATCTGAGAGGCGAGCAGATTCGACTGGGCTACAAGATGATTGTCGACACACAGGAATATGGAAAACGCTACGTTGGGAACGCGCTTAACTGCACCAATTGTCATCTGGATGCGGGACTCAACCCAAATTCCGCATCATTCGTCGGAATCTCAACACTCTACCCACAGTATCGTGAACGAGCCGGTCGACAGATGACTCTGGCCGATCAAGTCAACGAGTGTTTTGAACGAAGTATGAATGGGAAACCTCTTCCGCCCGACAGTGTGAAGCTCACAGCCATCGTCGCGTACATCGAATGGTTGTCGCAGAACCTGCGGCACGGAAGTGCGGTTCCGTGGCGAGGGATCCCACCACTCACCACGACCCATCAGCCTGATCCTCTCAACGGCAAAAAGGTCTTTGAGAAAAAGTGCGTCTTCTGCCACGGCTCCGACGGGCAAGGGACGATGGCTGCGCCCCCTGTGTGGGGACCACGTTCGTACAACATCGGGGCAGGAATGGCGCGGATCAGCGTGGCCGCGTCGTTTATCAAGGCCAACATGCCGCGAGGCTGGGGATGGACGGTGACGGACGATGAAGCATTCGATGCCGCGGCCTATATCAACACTCAGCCTCGTCCGGACTTTCCCGACAAGATTCATGATTGGCCGAAAGGCAACAAGCCGGCCGATGCACCGTATTGAGTGGGACGCTAGCCAGTTTAACCGTGAGAGGTTTGGTGCGGTATGAAATTAACAGCGACCTATCGTGACGGAACGCGCTACGACATCGTGAGCGGTAAGCATCGAATCATCACCGACCAAGCGGTCGAGGACGGAGGACAGGATGCCGGAATGGGTCCGGTTGAACTCTTTGTCGGATCCGTCGCTGGTTGTGTCGCGTACTTCGTCGGGCAATTCTGCGGACGACACGGCATTCCTCGAGATGGCTTGTCAGTCGATGCGGAATGGACGATGGCCGAGCATCCACACCGAGTCGGTCGGATCGACATCGGAATCCACCTTCCCCATCGAATCACGCTGGAACAAAGAGAGCGGCTGTTGAAGGTGGCGCATGGTTGCACTGTGCACCAATCAATCGCAGTAACGCCGGCCATCGAGATCAAGTTGAACTCGTCCACACATCAGAAAGCCAACGGGTTGTGAAAATGCACCTAAGATATAACGCGGAATTCCGGCCGAGGCTTCATCAACCGAAGGAGGTCAGGATGGGTCTGAAAGGAATCAGGAGAGTGATTGCAGCCACCGTGGCTCTGACGGCAGGACTGGTCTTATTTCAAGACCCATCTTTCGGGAGGGATCAATCCCGCGCAAAGGATCTGCTCCAACAAACCTGTGTGCAATGTCACCGCTTGGAAGGGACCGCCGATTCTCGGTTCAATCTCCGAGCTCCGGACTTGATTTGGGCCGGCAGTAAGTATCAACGGTCCTGGCTTATTCGCTGGCTCACTGGGAAAGAAGCCCCGCTCTATACCAAAGGTTATCGGTGGGACCTGACGGACGTTTCATCGAAACACCCAATGGTGACGGAGTCCGAGGCGAACGAAATTGTCGATTATTTCGCCGAACACAACACAGATCCGCGCGTGACGTCCGGCGCATTCGATCTCTCAAAAGTGACAAAGTTTGATGTGACGTTCGGCGGGATGGCCTATAAGGCCCATGCCTGCCTCGGCTGCCACACGATCGAGGAGAACGGTAAATTGATTGGGGGGCAACAGAGCACGGCTCTGCAGAAGTCCGGTCAGCGATACAACATGGACTGGCTGTATCGTTTCGGCCAAAATCCGCAGGACTTCATCATTCATACCGGAGAATTTCTGGCAGATGCGACCGACCCGCAATTGCGTGCGGTGATCGGGTTCTTAGCCGCACAGGGTGTCACAGACTTCAAGTACTACGAGCCTTGGACGAGTCAGGAGTTCGTCAACGCGAGCGTTGAGAGGGGAAAGGGGCTCTACAAGGAATATTGCGCCCAGTGCCACGGTTTCACCGGCAAGGGCGACGGTCCCGCCGCCTCTGGCCTTGAACCGAAACCGGCCATCCACGCCAACATACCGTTCGAGAAACTTCCGATGGAGTATCTCTATAATGTGATCAACCACGGTGGCCCGGCCGTCGGAAAATCACCGAATATGCCTTACTGGGGACTCACGATTGGCCAGCAGGGCGTGGCGGATGTGATCGCCTATTTAAAGGTGACGTTCAAGGGAATACCGGATATGGCCGCTGCGGGTGGCGATGCTCAGGGCGGTGCCTGCGTGCAGCCACGCAAGACGGCCAAGGCGCCGGAAGACTTCCTGGCCAAAACGAGTCCGCTGCCATCGTCCGCGGGTACGATTCGGGCGGGAAAAGAGTTGTTTCTTAGAACGGCGCAGCCGGCGGCTTGCGTGATGTGTCACGGCGAGCAAGGTGATGGCAAGGGCTTGATGGGCGCGGCCTTAGTGCCGCCGCCGAGAAATTTTACCTGTGGGACGATGATGAGGGATATTCCTGATGGTCAACTGTTCTGGATCATCAAGAATGGTTCGCCTGGAACCGGCATGATGTCGTTTGCGTCGTTGCCGGATGAACAAGTATGGCAGCTGGTTCACTATATCAGGAGTCTTGCAAAGTGATTCGTGGGTGAAGCATCGCTCCAAGATTTGAAGACCAACCAGAGGAGTCCGTTATGGCGACTTTCATTATTTCCGGCAGTCGAGGGACCGACGATCCGACAATGGCGACCTTGCCGTTCATGGCCGCTAAGACGGCCAAAGAGCAAGGGCATGATGTGGTGCTGTGGCTGTGGAACGAGGCGGTGACGCTGGCACGCAAAGGTGTGGCTGATCATGTGACTGGTGTGAACTTGACGCCGCTGAAGGAACTGCTCAGTGTCATCCAGACGGCTGGGGTGCCGATTTGGGTGTGCGGCGCTTGTGCCGTGGCCAGACAAATCGGCGGAGGAGATCTGGTGGCCGGCGCTTCCATCAAAGGCATGCCGGATTACATCAAAGCCGTGGCTGAGAGGGATCGAGCCGTAGCATTTTGATTGGAGTAGGGAGAATGAAGGTGTTGGACACCTGCGCGGTCGTCGAAGCAGTGCAAGGATTCTGCTTTTGAAGGAGCATCAGTGGTTTTTTCGCTGGGTTCACATTCGCTGGAGGTTTCGACTGTCAGACCTGTGTCGATTCTTCCATACGTCCATGAGCGCTTGTGCACCAATTGAATTCATGTGGACGGTCTGTCTTTAAGGGCAGTCGAATATCAATATGGAGTGTTTCTCGGATGAGATTCATTAGGCGAACGCTCAAATGAGGAGGATGGTGCGATGAGAAAAAGACCCCTAACCGTTGTCGCGATCGCTGTCGCGGTGTGTAGTGCGATGGCCGCTCAAAAGGCAATAAGCGCGGAACCAACAAGTCCGGCTGTCGGATACGAAATTCATGTCCAAGCGCCGCACATGATGGCTGACGGGACCCCGGGCGGTCCGTTCCATCATTATTGCAAGGGCATTTCCGATCAGATTCTTCAATGTTTGCTGTTCGAATCTACTGATCCAAAGGCACCGTTGGTCGGCGTCGAGTATTTTGTCGCCAAGGATCTGACTCGAAAACTTCCCGCCATCCAATGGCACCGGCATTTCCACGATCATAAAGTGGAGATTGCGACAGGGCGCGTGCAAGTTCTTGATATGCCCGCTGAACAGGCCGCCAAGGTCGTAGAGGCGGCAGCAGGGACGGACGGTGTGATCTATCATCTGTGGCAGCATGGGCAAGAGTTCCCCGATGGTACTGTGAGTTTCCCACAATCCCTGGGACACAAGTTTCCCGGATATTCTGATAAGTAGGATCGCCGGAAAGGGCAGGCCTCGTCCTCAAGGGAGTGGGCTCGTTCCCGTCGACGGCGATCGTCCGTAAGAGTTGGGAACTGAGAGTAGTAGCAATGGGTCCGTATCTCTTGATCATAGTAATTGTGGCAGCGATCGGCTTGCCGAACATTCCGGTCTTTGGTGCCGATGAAGCTGTTCTCAGACCGCGTGTGCCGTTCGACCAAATCGATGAAGTTAGAACATGGACGAATCCTCTTCCGGCTACTGCGGACATAGTCGAGAAGGGGAAAAAGCTGTTCCATGGGAAGGCCTTCTGTTTGACCTGCCATGGGAAAGACGGCAAAGGATTGGGAGGGGACATCGAGCCGGGTATTCTGAAAGGGCCATTGCCACGAAACTTCACCGACAAAGAATGGCAGGCTGCCCGAACGGACGGGGAACTGTTCTGGATATTGAAGAACGGCAGCAAGGGGACGGCAATGGCTCCCTTTGTGTCGCTCATCTTGACGGAAGAAGAGGCCTGGCAGGTGCTGCGGTATGTACGATCATTCGCCGTGGAGAGGACGGATCAAACCCTATGCGCCGACTAGCTGGCTCCTGCTTATCCGGTTGTTTCAGCACACCACTACTGGTAGTGTGGCAGGGTGGCCCGCCCGTCCTTTCCTACGAGTCTGCGCCAGTTTCAGCATGAGTTCGCAAGTGAAGAAGCCTGCCAACAGTATCTGGCCGCATGTCGCTGGCCTGATGGCTTCACGTGTCCTCGGTGCGGCCAACAGCGGGCTTACACAAATGGTGAGACAAAGGCGCTGGCAGTGTGCGGCATGCCGGCACCAAGTCTCGCTGACGTCCGGGACCGTCCTTCATAACACGAAGACGCCGCGGACGCTCTGGTTTTGGGCGGCGTACTTGATGACGACGGATAAGCGTGGCATCTCGGCCCTGCTTCTCCAACGCCAATTGGGGCTCGTCCGGTGTGAAACCGCATGGATGATGCTCCACAAACTTCGACGGGCCATGGTGAATGTGGCGCGCGAACCCTTGCAAGGTGAAGTGGAGGTTGAGGAGACCTGGATTGGGAGCACGCAGGCTGGCTTGCGGGGGAGCCGTCAACTGAGGGGACGGAAGGCCAGCCTTGTCATGGTCGCAGTGGAGAAGCGGGGCCACGTGTCCGGGCGTCTTCGAATGGCGGTGATTCCTGACTTCAAACGCATCACGTTGAACGCCTTCATCACACAGCACATCGCTCCCGGCACGACGCTCTACACAGATGGCCTCAAGACGTTCACCGGCTTGGAGGAAGCCAGCTATACCCACATCCCCGGCACACAGCCACAAAGAACTGACTTGCGGAAGGGCACGAAATCGGTCGTCCCGTTGGCCGACTGCGCTGTGGGCAACCTGAAAGAATGGCTGATCGGTACCCACCATGGAGTCAGCCGCGCTCAACTTCAGGTCTACCTCGACGAATTCGTCTTTCGTCACAATCGACGGAAGACCCCCATGGCTGCTTTCCAGACGCTCCTCGGTCTTGGAACGGGATACACCCCTACCTCGTACCGCCGGATACGAGGGGCGAAGGATCTTGTGAGGTCGTTCCATGATGCCTCAGGACACGATCTAGTGTATTCCTGAAACAACCGGATAAGCAGGAGGTGGCTAGTTGGAAAGAGGACGTCGCAACTGATAAAGGGAGTCAGTTCATGTCGATCAAACTATTCGCATTGCTTGTTGTGCTGGTGTCGTCGACTATGCCTGTTGTGGCCGCAGAACGGCACATGATGCAGCCGCGGGTGCCTGCCGATAAATTGGCGGAGGCTCGTGCGCTCAGAAGTCCTCTCTCGAATTCTCCCGAGGCCATTGAGCAGGGCAAGGCGGTGTACAACGGCAAGGGCACCTGCTTCACCTGTCATGGAGTGGACGGAGACGGCAAAGGACCAGCGGGCGCCAAACTGAATCCCGCTCCTCGCAATTTTCAGCACCACGGATTTTGGCGACATCGCACCCAAGGCGAACTCTTCTGGATCATCAAACATGGCTCGCCCGGCACCGGCATGGTCGGATTCGGGCAGGTCCTGTCCGATGAAGAGATCTGGGCCCTCATTCAATATGAGCGCACTTTTTCCGGGAGACATGGACCAGGCATGAGGGGTCATAGAGGGGGCAAGGGACCGAGTGACGGCATGGATGGGATGCAAGGCACAGGGCACCGAGGACGAAGAGGCGGAATGGTTGAGTGATCGTCTGCCTCCGTAGAGCCAAACGCTTTGAATCAGGTGGTGGCAACGGCTATCATGGAGCAAACTTGAATCGCCGATTTCATCGCGAGTCTCGATCGATTTAG
>JAHBWU010000086.1 GCA_019636835.1 Nitrospira sp. | reverse complement strand
GGAGTGACGACGTTTGTGGAAATTGGCCCTGGTACCATATTGACCGGCTTGATCAGACGAATACTGCCTGAAGCGAAACTGTTGAATGTGAACGATCCGAAGTCGTTGGACGCGACACTCAAGGCGGTCGGCAAGGGGTCTGTTTGATATTGCCGTTCGTGACGAGGCGAAGCAGGCGCTGGCAGATGCAAGGCCACAGGGCACGAAAAACCGGAGGCGTATTCACTGGAATACGTTGAGGATTGTTCGGGGGCCGAGAACGGCGCAGATGCCGGTGCATCCTTCGCCGCAGTAGAAAAGGTCAATGTCGGACAGGCTCTTAGGGCCGGATCGTCCACATGGAAACCAGGTGACGAATTCCCTGTCGGCCTGTTAACGTATCGTCCGAAAGGTCTGAAATGTCACTACAAGGAAAAACAGCTATTGTCACCGGCGCTGCGCAAGGCATTGGTCGGGCCATCGCGGAATGTCTTGCTCAAGCAGGGGCCGACATTGCCGTGGCCGATCTCGACCCCGGTCGCTCTGTGGAAACAGTCGCCTCCGTCGAAAAGCTTGGACGGAAGGCGCTGAACATAAAAGTCAACGTGGCCGACGCCAATGAAACCAAGACGATGGTCGAGCAAGTCCTGAAGGCTTGGGGTAAAGTGGATATCCTCGTCAACAATGCCGGGATCACTCGTGATGGCTTGTTGCTACGGATGAAGGAAGAAGATTGGAATCTGGTGCTTCAGATCAACCTCAACGGTACGTTTAACTGCACGAAAGCGGTCTTGCAGCCGATGACCAAGCAACGGTATGGTCGTATCGTCAACATCGCCTCGATCGTCGGGGTGATCGGGAACGCGGGGCAAGCAAATTACTCGGCTTCGAAAGCAGCCGTCATCGGGTTTACAAAAACAGTTGGACGGGAATATGCCAGCCGTAACGTCACGGTGAATGCTGTGGCGCCAGGTTTCATCGATACGGCCATGACCCATGGATTATCGACTGATGTGAAGGAAACGTTACTGAAACAAATTCCATTGGGGCGGTTGGGTACGCCGGCGGATATCGCGGCGGCCGTGCGGTTTCTGGTGTCCGAGGAGGCGGCCTACATCACCGGTCATGTCTTGCACGTGAACGGCGGGATGTTGATGGTATAAGAGCGTCGAATTGTCTGGATGTACGGCCGTCACAGATCCCCATGTGGCGGTGCAGCGGGAGTCATACCGGGGAAGGAGGTAGTCATAGCGATGGCAACTGTTGATGAACGAGTCAAGAAGATTATTGCTGAGCAGCTCGGTGTGGAAGAGGATGAGGTGACGCCGGAGGCCTCCTTCGTCGAAGATCTTGGGGCTGATTCGCTCGATACCGTCGAGCTTGTCATGGCGTTGGAAGAAGAGTTCTCGATCGAAATTCCCGATGAGGATGCGGAGAAGATTCTAACCGTTGGAAAGGCGTTGGACTACATCAAGGAAAAGTCCTAACAATGCCGACAGGAATATCGGATCAAACGGCACGGCGCGTTGTGGTAACCGGTCTTGGACTGGTGACACCGCTGGGCACGGGTGTCGAGAAGACGTGGAAGGCGATCTGCGCCGGCGAGTCCGGGATCGGCCGAATCACCAGGTTTGATCCGACGGGATATGATGCCCAAATTGCGGGTGAGGTGAAAGATTTTGATCCTGCTCAGTTCATAGAAAAGAAAGAAATCAAGAAGATGGATACCTTCATCCACTACGCCGTGGGTGCCGCCCAGTTGGCGGTGGGTGATGCCGGATTAAAAGTTATGCCGGAGGAGGCCACGAAGGTCGGCGTGTACATCGGCTCCGGGATCGGCGGCCTCGGATCAATCGAGCACTATCACGATGTGCTCAAAGCCAAGGGACCGGGCCGTGTCTCACCGTTTTTCATACCCATGACCATCATCAACTTAGCGTCCGGGCAGGTGGCGATTCGGATCGGAGCCAAGGGGCCCAACTCTTGTGCGGTAACGGCTTGCGCCACGGGCAATCATTGCATTGGGGATGCGTACCGCCTGATTCAACGAGGCGATGCCGATGTCATGGTGGCCGGCGGTGCCGAAGCGGCGGTCACTCCACTGGGTGTGGCGGGATTCGCAGCGGCCAAGGCATTGTCGTTCCGGAATGATCAACCGACGAAGGCGAGCCGCCCCTTCGACAAGGACCGAGATGGATTTGTGCTGGGCGAGGGCGCGGGGGTCGTGGTGATTGAGGAGCTGGAACATGCCCTGCGGCGTGGGGTCAGAATTTACGGCGAGATCATTGGGTATGGGATGAACAGCGATGCATACCACATTACCGCCCCGCCGGAGGAGGGCGAGGGGGCCGTTCGGTGCATGGAATTGGCCCTAAAGGATGCCGGAATCAATCGCAATCAGATCGGATATATCAATGCGCACGGTACGTCGACGATGGCCGATGCCATTGAGACCCGAGCGATCAAACAGGTGTTCGGCGAACAAGCGTTTCGAATCCCGATCAGCTCCACCAAGTCCATGACCGGGCATCTACTCGGAGCTGCCGGTGGAATCGAAGCCGTCTTCAGCATTCTCGCGTTGTTTCACGGTATTCTTCCTCCCACAATCAATCTAGATAATCCAGATCCGGCCTGTGATTTGGACTATGTCCCCAATAAGGCACGGCCAGCGGCCATTACCACGGCATTGTCGAACTCCTTTGGATTCGGTGGAGTCAATGCCTGTTTGATCTTCAAGAGACTGGACGGGTAGTGCGCGAGTCACGATGACGCCGGCTTCTTCAGCCGATCCTTCTCCCTCCATATCGAACTATCGATTCACGAATCCGAGCTTCTTGATAGAGGCTTTGACACATAAATCGTACGTGAATGAGCGCCGAGACCCCGCTCGAAAACATAATGAGCGGCTTGAGTTCTTGGGGGATGCCGTGTTGTCGCTTATCATGAGTGATTATCTTGCGAGGCGGTATCCTGAGTTGAGCGAAGGAGCTCTTTCAAAACTCAAAGCCAAGCTTGTAAGCGAAGCACCATTGGCCAATGCCGCCAGGCGGCTAGATCTCGGCGCTCGATTGGAACTCGGTCGGGGCGAAGAACTCTCGAATGGGCGGGATAAAGCGTCATTGTTGGCTGATGCATTTGAAGCCGTCATTGCGGCCATCTATCTTGATGGAGGTTTGGAGGCGAGTCGAAATTTCACCATTGAAGCGTTGACCGATGAACTAGGCCAAATCGATGTCCTGCAAGAAAAACCTGGAGGAGATGATTACAAAACGCGTTTCCAGGAATGGTGTCAAAAACGGCATGAAGTGCTGCCTCGGTATGTGATTGTCCGCGAAACCGGGCCGGATCACCAAAAGGTATTTGACGTGGAAGTGCTGGTGAGTGACAAAGTTTTTGGGATTGGCCGAGGACACAGCAAGAAGGAGGCGGAACAGGAGGCGGCGCAACGAGCGTTGGAGCGGGCTGAGCGTTGAGCGAAGTCCGTGCTAAAATGATCGGATACTGTCATGGAAAGCTGATGGGAGGTCAGTGATGCTGAAGCAAGTCGGGTGGCGGATGCTGATGGGGATGCTGGTTGGGGTGGCATTGTCGTTTTCAGGGATCGAGGCGGCTGTAGCGGCTGACAAGACGACGACTTCAAAGGCTGAAACACCAAAAGGGCCGAGGGCAATCATCAAAACAAAATTCGGCGATATTGAAATCAAGTTCTACCCGGATGTCGCGCCAAAACATGTGGATAACTTTATCAAGCTGGCGAAGTCCGGGTTTTACAATGGGACGATTTTTCACCGCGTCATTCCGGGGTTCATGATTCAAGGCGGAGACCCGAATACGAAGGACTCACTCAAAAAGGACATCTATGGGCAGGGTGGTCCCGGCCATACTGTCAAGGCGGAATTCAGCGATACTCCTCACAAGCGTGGCATTGTTTCTATGGCTAGAGCAGCCGATCCGGATACGGCCGGCTCTCAGTTTTTCATCGTCGTAGAGGACTCACGATTTTTGGACCGCAAGTACTCCGTGTTCGGAGAAGTGACGAAGGGAATCGGCGTGGCCGACAAGATCGTCAACCTGGCGCGCGACGAGCGGGATAATCCGAGAGAGCGTGTAGAAATGACGGTCACGATTGTGGAGTAGTATCCGTCGACATGATGAGGCGGTTCGTTCAGATTGAGTTGCGTATGGAGGCCCTACCAACCTGGAACAATTATCAAGATGGGAAGCAGGAGGTGTGACACCGGGTTGGGCAAGCGGAGCAACCAGGTTGATAATCGAGGGTGAAGAAGGCTATTGCATGTGTAGCGCCTTCAAGATGTCGGCCGGCCTTCTGACTCCAGTACCGAGGCGATAAATCCGCTTGCTGGGATCGCCAGAAGCGGGCAGGGGGCCTTGTGAAGCACCCGCTCGCTATGACTACCGCGCAGCGCGTCGAGAAAACTATGGCGTCCTTCGGTGGTCATGACGATGAGATCCGCTTTGATTTCCTCGGTGGTCTCGCAGATCACGTCCACCACATCTCCTTGCTTGATGACTTTATTCCACTGCCAACCGGGCAGTTCGGAGTAGTGGAGATCGGGCATGTCTCCTTCCTCGCCGACATGTAGAACTGTAAAGACGCCGACCGGGCGATTGAGCCGATATGCCATCCGCACGGCGGCCTGAAGTGCCGCCTGGGCCGGCGGGGTGGAGGCGACGGGAATCAAGATGTTCGTCAATGAGATGAAACCATCGTGCGAAGAAACGAATCCGGCTACGCCTTTCGGGACGAAGAGGGTCATCTGCCGTGACTCCAGCGCAACGGGAACCGCCACGGACTTGCTGAGCCACGGAAGACAACCTTTGCTTTGATCAGTCGCGAGCACGATTAGATCTGTTGCGTGCTCGGCTAAGTAGGATGTGATTGATTCAATGGGATCCTGATGGACCGCTTGGACCTTTTTAACGTGGATCCCCAATTTGGCGACGTCGGATCGTTGGCTGTTCATGGGCAGCAGGCCCCATCGTTCCAGCGCCGCGCGCACACCGGGAAACTCCATCCAGTCCGTATCCCGATCGGAGGAAACATGAAGAATGGTCAGGTTGGCTTGAGCCATCAACGCGGCTCTCAAGGCATGCGCGAACGCGCCTTCGCTCGCTTCGGTGAAATCGGATGGATGAAAAATGTTCCGAAGGATAGGGATGTGGAGCGAGTCGGGAAAAGACATGGGCGATCCTCCTTAATGCCTATGGTGCCGGCAGTCGGGACCATGAGTGTGTGCTTCGGCGGCTGGTGGGGGCAGGAACGATTGCCCCGGTAGAAGGATGTGTCCCGGCTCCCGTTTCTTCTTGAGATACGCCGCGATCTCCGGATGCTCCGCTTTTACATAGCCGACCAGCCCTCCCAGAAACCGGCTCGACTGAAAATCATTCCCTGAAAATGTGGACACAAATTGCGCGGCGCGGTCCAGAGTTTCCAGAGCGTCGGAGGCATCGGCAATTTGTTCGGGGTTCTGTTTCCGAAATGCCTCGTATTCTTTTTTGAGGTGCTCAGCAAAAACCGGTGCAGGGCCGGCAGGGACGTGAAGTGGGCTGAGCGAGCGACGGAGCGTCTGGAGGGCTGTTACAACTTCGACATCCTGTCCATCCCTTCGTCCTTCAAAGTAACCGAACGTGATGACTTCAATCAGATTGAAGAGCGCCACGGCTTTGTGGCCGCCTAATCGGTCCAATTCCTGATAGAAGTCTCGTCGGACGGGCGCAAATTGCGCGGCGAGTCTTTTTTGTCGGTAATCGCTCCCGCTGTCGAGATAGGTGCAATCAGTGGGACATGAGATCCGCGTCAGGCGATGCTCTCCACAGCAGAGACTGCAGATCAATCCTCCGAGGGCAGGGCACGGACGTTTGCCCTTTCGCTGGTGACAATAAGAGCACGAGCTCATTTCTTCGTTCCCTCCGGTTCCGACTTGGAAGGAGGAGGAATGAATCCGTAGTCGGCCAGCGTGCGTTTCTCACCCTTTGGCTTGGCCGATGTCGGGGTCTCCAGTCCATTCATTTCGGCGGCATGCACATAGTGGTAGGGAACCAAAATCAAGTTGTTCACCCGGTCGATACTGATATCAGCCGGAGCGGGCAGGTACTCGGCAATGACTTGGAATCGATGATCTCGGGTCATGCGCCAAATCTTGCCTTTGGTGATGTCTGATACGTACATGTTACCCCATTGATCGAAATCCACTCCGCTCAGATTTTCGAAGCGACCGGTAAAAAACCCGTTCGATTCCAGCTCTGTCAGCTGTCCATCGGGAGTGATCTCAAGAATCTTCCCTTTTCCCCGGCTCACGGTGATGAGATGATTCGTCCTGGGATGAATCGCGATTCCGGCAGGTCCCGCGAGCCGTTCATCATGGACCAATAGGTCAACTCGATGATCGGCCGACGGATCAATCCGGTAAATGGAGTTCGCCGCCTGGTCTGAAACGTACAACATACCGCCTGGCGCGGCTGCCACGTCGGTCAGTGATACCCGCGTATGAGCCGATGTTGGGAACGAGACAGTGGCGACGAGTTTGCCTGTCGTCTTGTCGAAGCCTTTCAGTTGATCGAGATCTGCGATGTAAAGGATCGGCCCCACCACGGCCATCCCTTTCGGGGCATGCAGCAACACGTCCGCCGCGCCGCCTTGGATGAACTTGAGGTGAATGATCTTTCCCTCGGCATTCAACTTTGTGATGAAGCCGTTGTTGTCTCTTGCTTCCGGCTCGCCGTTGATGTTCGAGATGAAGTATTCCTTCCCGGACGAGTCGCCGACGAAACTATTGGGTGACTCCAATCCGGTGATTTGCGCGGCTTCACCCCGGAACGTCAAGCCTAAGATGAGTACGGTGAGCAGTAATAAGTAGTGATAGAACTTCACGAACAAAGGCGGGTCGTCCAGGTTTTTACTGGGGATCATCGTACCGGAGCAGCAAAGAGAGTGTCAAGAAACAGGGCTGGGCGCAAGGGGCGAGACC
The DNA here is from genome assembly GCA_019636835.1 of Nitrospira sp. Taxonomy (GTDB): domain Bacteria; phylum Nitrospirota; class Nitrospiria; order Nitrospirales; family Nitrospiraceae; genus Nitrospira_D. Next base: position 7,227 of record JAHBWU010000086.1, on the reverse strand, counting down.
CTGGCGAAACGTTGACTTGCATAAAATTCCCCTGTTAAGTTGCGTCGGTTTAGTTGGCCGAATAGTCATAGGGGAGGGAATCGTGACCGCACAATTGATTGACGGAAAAGCGCTCGCGCAACAGGTTCGTGATGGTCTGGCGAAAGAATCGGCGGAACTGTTCGCCAAGAAATCGATGAAGCCGGGTCTTGCGACCATTTTGGTAGGGGACGATCCCGCCTCGCATGTGTACGTTCGAAACAAGCAAAAGGCCTGCGAATTGGCGGGGATCTATATTGACGATCACAAACTCCCTGCGAGCACGACGCAGGCCGAGTTATTGGCCCTGATCGACAAAAAGAATACTGACTCCAAAATCCATGGAATTCTAGTTCAGCTCCCGCTGCCCAAACACATCGACAGCAAAGTCATCCTGGAAGCCGTTTCCACGCTCAAAGACGCGGACGGGTTTCATCCTTACAACTTCGGCCGACTGGTGGAGGGGCACCCCGTCTTCGAAGCCTGTACTCCCAAGGGTGTCATCAAGATGATCGAGTCGACCGGGGTGACAATAGAAGGCAAGCGGGCAGTGGTGGTGGGACGGAGCAACATCGTGGGGAAGCCGCTGGCGCTCATGCTCCTTCAGAGGAATGCGACCGTCACGATCTGCCATTCAAAAACCAGAGATCTTCCAGCGGTTTGCCGTGAAGCGGAGTTGCTTCTCGTCGCTATCGGAAAGGCGAAGTTTGTGACTGCCGACATGGTGCGCGAGGGTGCGGTCGTCATCGACGTGGGGACAAACAAGACTCCTGAAGGTAAGCTGTGCGGCGACGTAGACTTTGAGCCGGTCAGCCGAAAGGCCGGTTGGATCAGCCCCGTCCCCGGTGGGGTCGGTCCGATGACCATCGCGATGCTGCTGGAGAATACCGTGGAATCGGCCAAGAGGGCAGCAGGAATGATATGAGGGGCCATCTATGAGTCGAGAGCCACAGCGCCTAATCGATGTCCTCAACCGAGGGATGTTTGCGGTCACGGTTGAGTATAACCCCCCCAAGGGCACCAACATCTCGTCCGTTCTCGAGAGTGCCAAACAGCTTGTCGGGCTGGTACACGGTGTGAACGTGACCGACAATACCGCCGCCGTGGTTCGTGCCGGTTCACTTCCGGTCTGCCGCCTACTGTATGAGTTGGGGCACGACCCGGTGATGCAGTTGACCTGTCGCGATCGCAATCGGATCGCCATGCAGTCGGACCTTATGGGTGCGCATATGCTTGGGATTCGAAATATTCTGTGCCTCACAGGCGATTATCCGACGGTCGGTGATCATAAGGAGGCAAAGCCGGTGTATGATCTCGATTCGGTCCAGGTCATGCAGCTCGTGCAAGGATTGAACAAGGGTCATGACATGGCCGGGCACAAGCTGGACGGCTCGACGGCGTTTACGATCGGGGCCGCCGTCACACCGGAGGCCGACCCGCTCGGACCCATGCTTGCCAAGTTTGAAGTGAAGGTGAAAGCGGGTGCCCAATTTTTCCAGACGCAAGCGGTTTACCATCCGGAGCAGTTCGCGAGCTTCATGAAGGCGGTCCGGCCCTACAAGGTTAATGTTCTTGCCGGTATCCTTGTGCTACGCAACCACAAGATGGCGGAGTTCATGAACGCGAATATTCCTGGCATCTCGGTTCCAAGCGAGATGATCGACGAGCTCAAAGCCGCCGGTGAGAAGGCAGAGGACGTAGGAGTCGATATTGCCGTACGGACGATCAAGGCGGTTCGGCCGCACTGCGACGGTGTTCATATCATGGCGATTAAAGCCACGCATCGGTTGGCCGAGATCATCACCAAATCTGAATTGAACTGATGACGATCCTCGATTTCCAACACCTCAAACGAGACAGAAAGAAACTCGCCGTCGTGACGGCCTATGATGCGCTGTTCGCCCGTATCGTCGAGCAAGCGGGGATTCGAGTGATTCTGGTCGGGGATTCACTGGGCATGGTCGTACAGGGAAAACCCAATACGCTTACGGTCACGATGGATGACATGCTGTATCACACCAGGCTGGTCGCCGGCGTGGTGCAGCGAGCTCTGGTGATTGCGGATATGCCGTTTATGTCCTATCAGGCCAGCACAGAGGAGGCCCTGCGCAATGCAGGCCGATTGCTGCAAGCAGGTGCCGCTGCGGTGAAGCTGGAAGGGGGGGCCGTGATGGCAGACCGAATCAAGGCCATGACGAGCGTTGGGATCCCTGTCATGGGCCATCTGGGTATGACACCACAATCAGTCTATGCGTTGGGTGGATACAAGGTCCAAGGCAAGGCTGACGATCAAGCCTCCAGATTGCTTGACGATGCGAAAGCCCTTGAAGCTGCGGGGTCATTCGCTGTTGTGCTGGAAGCGGTGCCGGCAGCCCTGGCCAGGAAGATCACCCAAGCCCTTTCAATCTCTACCGTCGGGATTGGAGCGGGGCCTCACTGTGACGGCCAAGTGCTGGTGCTCTATGATCTCCTTGGACTCTTTGATGCGTTCATCCCAAAATTCGTGAAGACCTACGCGCATCTCAAAGCCGACACCCTCCAAGCGCTGAGCCGTTATAAAGAAGAAGTGGAACAGGGGAAGTTCCCCTCGGATTTAGAAAGCTATCACTAGACCTCTCATACGGTCCTTTCAGGATCTTCCGCACCCAAGGATTCCTTCTCGCAACGCGATCGCTACCACTTGTTTCCCGTCCGAAAGGAGGGGAGACAGGGCTGAGTCCGTTTGATAGAGTCCGCCTTCCGACCCTCATCGGCAGGTGGATAGGCGCAATGGAATGGATTGAATGGTTACTAAGCCGAGAATTCCGAGAGTTCGTCTTCGACCATGACCTCTTCATTCCTCTTTTGTTCACGGCGAGGGTACTCGTCGTCACGGCGCTTGAATGGATGATGCCGGCGAGAGAGGTGCCCTATCGGTCTATCCTTTTGATGGACGTGGTCGGCGCGGCACTGGTCGGGTACCTGCTGCTCCCTGCCGCCTTGTCTGTGAGCGAACGGATCGTGATTCGGCCGGTGCTGCCGGAATTTATCTCGGCCTTACCGACCGCGGCGGCTTTTGCTCTGTACTACGTGGTTGGAGACTTCGGCGCCTACTGGGTCCATCGGTTTCTGCACCTGAGCCCGTTTTGGCGCATCCATAAGTGGCACCATTCTCCGACACACATGTACTGGTTGGCCGGATATCGTGCCTCGCTTTTACAACAGGTAATATTCAATCTGCCCTGGATGATGGCCTTTTCGGTTTTCGGCCATGCTCCATGGTGGATGTATTGGACGGTTTTGTCTTCCCACATGCTCTTGAACGACTGGATGCACATGAACGTCACCTGGCGATCGAATCGGCTGGAATGGATCGTTGTGACGCCGCGATATCACCATGTCCATCACAGTGAAAACTCGGCGCATGCCAATGCGAATTTCGGGGTGACATTCTCGGTTTGGGACCGACTGTTCGGGACCTATGTCGATCCGGAGGCACTCAAGACACCAATGACATTCGGGATCGGCGAGCAGGTTCCTTTGGTTCGCCTCGTCGTAGGGGTCTGATCTGGGTGTGCGTTAAGGCCGCGCCAGCCCATCCACCTGAAACACCCTCCGATCTTCCAATCGCACCGCCGTCAGTTGCCGTCCCCAGACACAGCCGCTATCGATTGCCAGCAGATTCGGCTCGATGTGCAGGCCGAGCGCCGCCCAGTGCCCTGTGATCAGAGTGGTGTCGGCGCTCCTGCGACCGAGAATGTTGAACCAGGCCTCGTAGCCGGACGGTATCTCTTGCAGCGGGCCAGAGAAATTGGACATCTCGCCGCTCGGCGTGCAGGCGCGAAGTTTGGTAAGCACCCTCGCGATGGTGGCGAGCCGCGTGGAGTCTTGCAAGGTGGGATTCCACGTCGTGGCTTTGTCGTGAAAAATCGTCTGAAGGGTTGCTCGATAGTCGGGGCCGGACAAGGCGGTTTCCACTTGCCGGGCGAGGGACGTCGCTTCCGCGACGGTCCATTGCGGTAACAATCCCGCGTGGACCATGAAAAACGGAGGTTCAAGGACGTGCAAGGGCTGTTGTCTCAGCCACTGGAGCAATTCGTGGCGGTCCCCGGCCTCCAGTACGTCGTGAATCGTGTCTTTGGCGCGGAGGTCGACCACCCCTTCTGCAACAGCAAGTAGAAACAGGTCGTGGTTGCCGAGCACTGTGCGCGCGGAGCCACCGAGTGTCTTCACATAGCGGAGGACTTCGAGTGAGTCGGGGCCGCGGTTGACGAGATCGCCGACGAACCACAGTCGATCTATCGTGGGATCGAAGCGAATGTGTTGAACGAGGCGTTGCAAGGCATCGTGGCATCCCTGCACATCGCCGATTGCATATGTCGCCATAGGCGAAAGAGCCTCCTTTGTTTCCAGCCTGCCGTGGGTGAAGCCAGGGGAGGAAGTACGGAGCTCCGAATCTCGTCGGCTTCCGCGTATCAGCTAGGGAAACTTCGCTTCGATTTTGCTCGACAACCCGCCGCGCGCAGTGAAGGTGCCGGTGACTTTCGCCCATACGGGACGGCAGGTTTTGACGATATCGTGAAGGATTCGGTTGACGGCATTTTCATAGAAAATGCCGAGATTGCGGTAGGCGTGGATGTACATTTTGAGCGCTTTCAATTCAAGACATTCTTGATCAGGCATATAGTGCAGTGTAATGGTTCCGAAATCCGGCAAGTTGGTTTTTGGGCAAATCGCTGTGTACTCGGGGATCTCAATCGTAATTTCATATCCCTTATATTGATTCGGGAAGGTTTCGATGTCGGGTAGAGGGGCGCTAATTCCGCTCTTCGCGTGCCGCTCGTTGTAACCCAATTTCGTGGTCTTTCGCTTATCCCTCATTTACCCTCTCCGCTGGCCCACTCATACTTGTTTCATCCATTCAGTTTGGCCGATTTTCTCCAGTTCTATATAAAGCGAGACCCATGGACATTTCATCTCAGGATAGACTTCGCAGAAACCACCTTTGCGGACCCCTCCGCAGGGGCCGTGTGCCATGAATTTCGGACATTCGGCTTTGGCTGAGTCGTCCGGAATCGGCGGGCGTTTATGGACTCCGCCGACATGGACACCGGCATCATCCTCTCCCGGGATAAGAACGCGTAGTGGCATGAGGTGCAGTGTAAACGGAATGCGGTAGATCGGCAATGTCTAAACGTGCAAAGTTCGGATGGGTCTACTCGTCGCGATTTCTCGTTCTGACTGTTTGGGGCGAATGGCCTATTTCGTCAACTGGACCTAGGCCTTCTTTTGGATACCTTGGGCCCTCTTAGAAGTTGCTTTGATTTTCATGGCGTTATACTATCAAGGAGTCAGTCGAAAATTCATGACCAAATTCATAAGGGTGAATGTGGTTACAGGGACGAGAAAAGGTTGAGCAAAGATTGACAGCCTTTTTTCGGCTTTGCTAGGATGCCCAAGGCTCGGTGATCATTAAGTCGCCGTCTGGTTGTCAAATCCTCAAGTCCTCAAGTTTTCTTCGATGCATGTAGAAGTCAGTGTGAAAAATATGAGCAACGGCTGGCCGTTGCCAACGATATAAAGGGAGGTGCCTGATGAGTCTTGATTATGTCAAGTTTTCCAATGGATTTGAGAAGTTTATGCCAAAGGAATATCGGGACATGGTGGAGCATGGACCTTTTGGAAAGAAGGTCACTGTCTCACAAATGGGAAGCTTCAAGGAAGTGTTGGAAGAACATCCCATGTGCGCCGGCTGTGCCATGACGCTCTTCATTCGGCTGGCCATGATTGCGTTTCCCAATCCTGAAGACACGATTACTGTCGGGACGGCTGGTTGCGGTCGTCTGGCCATTTCTCAGGCGGCGATTCCCTTTGTCTACGGCAACTACGGTGACCAAAACGGAGTGGCGAGCGGCCTGTCCCGTGGCCTCCGTCTTCGTTTTGGCGACAAGCCGAAGGATGTGGTTGTGATGGCCGGCGATGGCGGCACGGCGGACATCGGATTCCAGCAGGTCCTCCACTCCTGGTTCCGCAAAGAGCGGTTCACGACGATCATGTTGGACAACGAAGTGTACGGTAATACCGGTGGCCAGGAGAGCGGCATGACCAATCGGGGTGCCGTGCTGAAAATGGCCCCGCTCGGTAAGAAGTTCGAGAAGATGGATATGTTGCAGATGGCCAAGGTCGCGGGTTGTGCCTATGTGGCGACTGTAGTGCCGAATAATCCACGACGTGTAGAAAGTGTCATTAAGAAGGCTGTGTTGATCGCTCGCGAAGTCGGCTCGACCTATATTCAGGCGTATACCTCCTGCAATATCGAGTACGCCATTCCGACCGACAAGGTCATGGAAGACGCGAAGGCGGTCGAGAATGATCGCTATCAGTTCACGGAATACGTCAGTGAAGAAGCGAAGCAATACCTCACTGAGCGCTACGGCTACAAGGAATTCCTTGCCAAGCCGGCTGTTCCTGCCGCCGCGATTCCCGGCAAAGCCTAGACGTTCACGAGGAGGTCAATCATGGCAAAGAGATTTAATATTCGGATGGCAGGCGTCGGGGGCCAGGGTGTCGTCACTGGCTCGCATATTCTCAGTACCGCCGTCATCAATGCCGGCGGTGAAAGCACCATTGTGCCGTTTTATGGGTCGGAAAAGCGAATGGCGCCGGTCGAAAGCTATGTCCGTGTTTCGGATGAGCCTATCTACGAAATCGGTGAAATCACGTTTCCGCACATCATCATCATCTTCCATCCACAGGTCATTACGCACGGCAAGTCCTATACGATGCCGTTCTACTTTGGGCTGAAGGAAGATGGAGTTGCCCTGATCAACAACGACGGGCCGATGAATCTTCACAGAGATCAGGCGGCTGAGCTCAAGAAGCTTCGGGCGAAGCTCTATTATTTTCCAGCGACGAAGATCTCATTGGAAGTGGCGGGTATGGATCTCGCCACTAACATGGCGCTGATGGGCTGTATCGGCGCGATTACAGGGCTGACGAGCATGGCTGGATTGGATCAGGCCGTAAAGGACCGGTTCCTCGGGAAAGGTTTTGTGGTGTCAGGCGGCACCGCAGCCCTCGACAGTGTCGTTGAGCGGAAGTTCAAGAAGAAACAGGAACTGATCGAGAAGAACGTGGCCGTCATGCGGGCTGGATGGAACTATGCCGTCGATCATGGTTGGGCCGCGGCTGATGTTAAGCGGGTGGAAGAGCCAGTGGCAGTGGCCACCG
>JAHBWU010000085.1 GCA_019636835.1 Nitrospira sp. | reverse complement strand
ATCGCGGAATCGCATGCTTGTCCAAGTTGCTATGTGGTTTCAGGGTACGGAGTGAAGGGGACGAATGACAAGCAAAGCCCAATGCCGGCCATTCACAAACCGCCGATCTCGCTCAGCCTTCAAGAGCTGGCAGCCGTAGACACGTGGATGTATGTTCGAGAAGGTATAGAGGCTCCATCGTTCGAAGAGATTATAAAGTCTTATGAGAAGTTCATTCCCGAAGCCGACCGTCCTAAACAGGCGGACGACAAACCTGCCGGGGCGACTTCGCTGATGGCTGATGGGTCCGAACCGGTGGACCAAATTTTTGCTAAAGCACAATGCGTGTCGTGCCATACCATCCCGGGGATTCCAGGGGCAATGGGGACCATCGGTCCCAAGCTGGAAGAAGGCACAACTGCCGCACAACGCATAAAAGACCCCACTTATAAAGGTACTGCAAAGTCTCCTGCTGAATACATCATGGAGTCCATCGTAGATCCGAGTGCCTTCGTCGTGAAGCCGTTTCCTGACAACACCATGCCCAAGGTCTTCGGCCAAAAGCTGAGCGCTGGTGCATTGAAGAAAATCGTCGACTACTTATCACAAGTCAAAACTGGGGCGCCGCCACCGAAGATTTAATAGCGCCCGGCAGTCTTTATCCGGAGAGTAAAGGGAGTTTTCCGATGAAAGCCTTGATGTCACTCGGTGCCTTGATTGGAGTAGCTGGGCTTCTCCTGCTGGGAGGGATGATCTTCGACGTCGTCCCCTCGAATACCGTGCGTTTAGTCGAAGGCTATATGCCCATGCAAATGCTTTTTGAGGTTGCCTGCTTCGTTGCCGGGTTCGCAGGATTAAGCTACATGATGAGCGCCATGGGTATGCCGCTCCCTCGTTTTTGGCAGGGGATCGGGTTCTGGGCGTTTATACTGCTTTATCTGAAATATCGTGTCTATCCACCGATTCCCTTCAGCGTTCGCGCCATGTATGGCACCGTGTCTCTTGTCGCCGTCTTCATGTGGGTCTCGGCCAATGAAGAAGATTGGAAGAAGTTCAAGCAGCCGATCATGAATGTGCTCGATGCGCAGACCGGTGTGAATAAGCTTTTACGCTACGTCTATCTCGTGCTCCTGCCGATTTTGATCGGTGGATTTTCCTACAACGCGATGATGCCGAAGTCGGAGGAGCCGATCGAGCTTCGGACGGTTCACCCTGCGCCGCCGGCAAGCACAAAGGTCCATGGTAAAACCTATACATTGCAGACCTCACAGAATCCTTATCGCGTGAATCCGGAAGGGAAATACGATCAAGAATTCTCTAACAACAATATTGTTGAACAAGGCATGGGGCGTTTGATGAAGCCGAACGCCAATCCGTGGGATGACAAGAATACAGGGTATTTGAAGTACGTGCGAGAGGGAGGCGAAATATTCTTTCAAAATTGCCATTTCTGCCATGGTGATAATCTGAATGGTCGAGGGCTTCACGCTTTCGCCTTCAATCCGATTCCTGCAAATTTCACCGATCCAGGTACGATCGCTCAGCTGCAAGAGACCTTTATATTCTGGCGTGTTTCCAAGGGTGGTATTGGATTGCCCAACGAAGGATTTCCATGGGCTTCAGTTATGCCCCCCTGGGAGCAACATTTGACGGTTGATGAAATCTGGAAGGTAATTTTGTTCGAATATTGGCACACCGGCTACTATCCGCGGACCTGGGATTAGTCGCCAAACCTTTTAGAATGCCAAACCAGACATAATGAAGATGAGGCTAAACATGATCGACAGCATAACTCAGAAGGCCGGGATCATCGCGGCTGCTGCCTTCGGAGTGGTTCTGGTATCGAGTGCGGGATATTCGTCCGCTTCGGCCCAAGGACTTCCCGAAGGTTTTAAAAAGGGGGATCTCGCACCTGAACCCTCGGCGGAAATGATTGAAGCTGGAAAGCGAGTCTATTTTACCAAGTGTGTGTGGTGTCATGGCGTGGATGGAGCCGGGGATGGACCTGGGGCCGATCGTCTCTGGCCCCGCCCGAGAAACTTCAATCAAGGTACTTTTAAAATTCGCCATACCGCCAGCGGTGAGCTTCCGTTGTTCGATGCAAAAAAGCCTGTCCCTGGGCAAAACGATCTTTTTGAGACCGTCACACATGGTTTGCCCGGTTCCGCTATGCCTCCATGGGAAGGTATCCTGACCGAAGAGCAGCGCCTTCAGGTCCTGTCTTTTGTCACCACTCAACTGGTCAAGGATCGGAAGTTCACTGATAAGCAATCGGAAACCCAGACCGTACTCCAGCTGGCTGATCTTAAACCAAAACCCGCAACCGACGAGAGCAAGAAGCGCGGTGGCGAATTAGTTGTAGAAAAGAAGTGTGTCGAGTGTCACGGGATGGAAGGTCGTGGGGACGGCAACGCCTTCAATTTGAAAGACGACTGGGGATTTTCGATTCAGCCGGCTGATTGGCACAAATGCTGGAACTTCCGTGGGAGCCGTCAAGATCCCTACAACGTGGGCAACATTTTTCGGACATTCTCGACTGGTGTCAACGGTACTCCCATGCCGTCATTTGCCGATAACACAACGGTAGATGAACGGTGGGACATCGCGAATTTTGTCAATTCGCTGTGTGAGAGGGATGCATTAGGTAACCCGCTCCCGATCGATCCCCTGACTGACAAGCCCAAGATCAATTTCGTAATTCCATCCGATATGGTCGAGGGAGAAATCCCGACCGAAATCGACCATGAAGCTTGGCAAAAAGCTCCGAAGCGATACGTGGCTATGGGAGGACAGATCACTCACAAGCCGAGGAACTTCGTCAACCGGATCGATGATATTTGGGTGCGATCACTCTACAACGATAAATCAATTGTCTATCTTATCGAGTGGGATGACCGCACGAAGAGTGTCGCTGAAGGGAAGCTGCCGTGGGCTCCGACTCAGGTCAATATTATTGATGTCAAAGAGCAGGACCCAAAGACCGGTGAGGAAGGGTCCATTGCTGCTCACCAAAACAATTACACCGTATACAACGATGCGATCGCCATTCAAACTGCAGTGAAATGGAAAGAGTTACCGGCTCCAATCAAGCCTCGCTATCTGTTCGGGACTAACGACCAATTCCCAGTTGATATCGTCAAGTGGGAAGCCGACGGATCTCTCCGCGCGTTCAAAGGTACGGGATGGGATAAGGATTTCGAGGAGCGTGATAATTACGAAGAGAGCATGAAGCTCTTGAAGGGCGAATGGAAGGATGGGCGCTGGTATGTCATGATTCAGCGACCAGTCGGAAACAAGAAAGACCAAGATTACGACGAGGATACCTTCTTCGAGGTCGGACAATACATTCCGACCGTATTCTTCGCATGGGATGGTCATAATGGTGATGCCGGACGAAAGATGGCAGTCTCAGCATTTTTCTATACCTTTATGAACCCGCCGATCCCTCAAGAAACATATATCTATCCAGCAGTTATTGCCGTTGGGGTTGTGTTGCTGGAAGGGTGGGTCCTGACTCGTCGTGCCAACAAGAAAAAGGGCAAGACGCTGTAGCATTTCCTAGGGACGCGCTTCAGCGCAGTAACAAGACAGAGGGGGTAGGGCGACCTACCCCCTCTTTTTTTTCACACAGGTCACGTGTTCATGATCACTGATGTGACGGGCGTGCTGTTGGCCGGAGGAAAGAGTAGGAGAATGGGAGAGGATAAGCGATTCATGCTTGTCGGCCAGCGGACTCTCCTTGAGCGGAGCTGCGCCGTTCTCAGCGAACTGTTTGAGCAGGTCTACGTTGTCATCGCTCAGGACAGTCCCGTGCTGCAAGCAGAAGTACCGGTGGTCCGCGATCTTATTCCGCACTGCGGGAGCCTTGGCGGATTGTACACGGGCCTTCAACGGGCGAAGACGCAACATATCTTCCTCGCAGCCTGCGATATGCCGTTCCTGAATCCAGATGTCATCCGGTATATGGTTCGCTTGAAAGACCAGGCTGATATTGTTATCAGTCGGTGGGAGACTCGTCTGCAGCCGACCCATGCGGTATATGGTCGCGGCTGCCTCCCGGTTATTGAGGAAATGATGAATCTCCAGAATAAGAAGATTCACAGCATGATAGATCACCCCGCTCTTCGCGTGCGATTGATCGCTGAAAGTGAGATCAGGGAAATCGACCGCGATGGACGTTCCATGTTCAATATCAATACGCCATCCGATCTAGAACAGGCTCGATCAGTGCACGATCCTGGTGCAGGTCTCGGGTCATAGCAGCGGGGATGGCATGTGAAACGAACCGTCCTTATTGTTCATCCCGGTGCGCTTGGGGATATTCTGCTGGCTGTCCCAGCCATACGGAATCTGAGGGGGAGGTTTCCCCAACATGAGATCGTGCTCATCGCTTCTGCAGCCGTAAGTCAACTACTATCGGACTGTGGATTGATTGACGATTGGATGCCATTGGAAGGGCAAGCATGTTTGGGATTGTTTTCAGAAACTTTATCCATCTCCATGGAATTACATTCGAGGTTGACCCGCTGTGATTTGGCTGTGGTTTGGACGGAAGACAAAGGTGGCGCTCTTCGTTCCCTATTTCAGGATTTGGGCGTAGCGCAAGTTCAGATTCGGTCGCCGTTTTCCCCGGAGTTACTCGCGAGGCATCAGTGCGACCGGTTTCTTGAGACGTTGGGTGAAACGGCTGGAGATAGTTCGCCGGCGGAAAGGGTACAAGCCCCTCCGCATCTCTTGGAGCGGGGTAAAGCCTATCTTGAGACCCTGAAGATCTCCCGCGATCAACCGCTGGTTCTTGTGCATCCGGGAAGTGGAAGTGTTCATAAACGCCTCGAACCAAGAAGAGTGGCCTTGCTGATTGAACGGTTGCAGCAAAGTGGGATGTATCCACTAGTCTTGGAGGGACCGGCGGATCAAGATGCCGTTGGCCATGCACTGCAGTTTATGAGTAAGCCACCTCTTGTTCTCAGAAACCTTGATCTTTCCCAGCTTGCGGGAGTACTTGCGCAGGTCACGTTCTATATCGGTCATGATTCGGGTGTAACCCATTTGTCCGCTTTGTTTGGTGTACCGACTATTGCCTTATTCGGTCCAACAGACCCTCAGCGATGGGCACCACATGGTAGCCATGTGACGATCTTGCGTGGGGCACCCTGTATTTGCGAGTCGTGGGAAACAGTTAAAAGGTGCGCGGAGAAGCCCTGTCTTAAAGTGCCGATCGAAGAGATTCAGATGGCATCGGGACGTTGGACAGGGGGGTGAGGCGCGCAAACCCTCGTAATTCCACGTGAACAGCATTGTCTCTGCCAAACCTCATGTGATAGAGTGGCGCGTTAATTTCCTTTTTCGTAAAGACTTAGAGGAAGTGTTGTGTCTCAAGGACTCGTGCAAGAGAGGGTGACAACGGCCCTACTTGGAGCTCTCAATGGCGCGAGGCTCAAAGGGCAATTGAAGACGACGGACTGGCCCACACTTACTCTTGACGCGCCTAAACGGCCTGAATGGGGGGACCTGGCTTCCACAGTAGCGATGTCATTGGCCTCCTCTGAGCACAAGGCACCTCATGATATCGCGCAAATCATCGTCGAAAACCTTCCTCAGAAAGAGCAGCTGTTTGATCGTGTGGAAATCGTCCCCCCGGGTTTCTTGAATCTTACCGTGAAGCCGGCTCTCTGGCAGGAGGTTCTCCGTGAAATCGAGTTACAAGGGGCTCGCTATGGTCAGGCAGCTATCGGGACCGGTCGTCGAGTATTGGTTGAGTATGTAAGCGCAAATCCGACCGGTCCATTGCATGTCGGCCATGGCAGGGGGGCGGCGGTCGGGTACGCAGTCGTCCGGCTACTGAATGCGATCGGATACGATGCCGTAGGCGAGTACTATATCAACGACGCTGGACGGCAGATGAAATTGTTGGGCGCGTCTGTCTATGCTCGCTATCAAGAGTTGTCAGGGCGGACTGTCGAGTTTCCTGAGGATGGCTATCATGGTTCGTACATCACAGCCGTGGCGCAGCAGATCAAGGAGCAACTCGACCTCGTAGCCGGTGAACTGACTCCTGCCGACCTTGAGGCTCGCTGCCGATCTCTTGCCTATCAGAAACTGCTAGGACTGATCCGTGACGACCTCCGGTCATTCGGTATCGAGATCCAATCCTGGTTCAGCGAAGAGTCGCTTCTAGAGTCCAAAGCCATCGAGCGGGCTCTGGATGAATTGAAAACCCGCGAACTCCTGTTTCAACAGGAGGGTGCGTGGTGGTTTCGGGCGTCCACGTACGGCGACGAAAAAGACCGTGTCGTCAAGAAGCAGGATGGTGAATATACGTACTTAGCCTCCGATATCGCCTACCACCATGACAAACTGGGGCGTGGCTACGATCTGTTGATCGATGTCTTCGGAGCCGACCACCATGGGTATATCCCACGCATGCAAGCCGTCATGCAGGCCTATGGACATCCAAAAGATCGTCTCCAGGTCGTGCTGGTCCAGTTGGTGAAGCTGTTGCGGGACGGAGCCGAAGTGAAGATGTCCAAGCGGACCGGGGAATTCATTACGATGCGGGAAGTCATCGACGAGGTCGGAGCCGACGCCGCGAAGTTCTATTTCTTGATGCGGGATTCCAAGACTCATCTGGAGTTCGATCTGGAGTTGGCGAAGCAACGGTCCGCCGACAATCCGGTGTACTACGTCCAATATGCCCATGCGAGGATCTGCAGCCTCTGGCGTGTGGCTTCCGAAAGGGGGGTGTCCCGTCCGTCCGCATCGGCGACGGACTTGACTGTGTTGACTGATCCCGATGAATTGGGGCTGATCAAAAAACTTTCCGCCTACCCTGAAATTATCCGAGCCAGCGCGCTGGCCTTTGAGCCGCATCGAGTGACGTATTATCTCCAGCAATTGGCGGCGCAGCTGCATACGTTTTATAACAAACACCGTGTGTTGCCTCCTGCGACCGATCAGGAGCATGACGAGTCGGCGTCCGCCGAAGTCCTCACGCCCAAACTGACTGCGGCGCGACTGGTCTTGATGGGGGCGGTCCAGCACGTTCTCAGAAACGGGCTCGAGGTGCTCGGCATCTCAGCGCCTGAGCAAATGTAGCGGTCTGACACAAAGAAGATGATGCGGTACCAAGTTCAACAAACAGACCGGCACTCCAAAGGCCGCACCGGCCTACTCACGACCGGTCATGCTGAGATCGACACACCGGCCTTCATGCCGGTAGGCTCGCTGGGACCAGTCAAGGGACTCGAACCGGAGGATCTGCAGGGCCTCGAGTTTCGACTCATCCTCAATAATGCCTACCACCTGTACTTGCGCCCCGGTCACAAGATTGTGGGTGACATGGGAGGGCTTCATGCCTTCACCGGCTGGCCGGGAGCGATCCTCACCGACAGCGGTGGGTTTCAGATTTTCAGTTTGGCGAAGTTGTGCGAGATCACCGACGAGGGCGTCACGTTTCAATCGCACATCGATGGGACGACCCACTTCATTACGCCGGAAAAAGCGATAGAAATCGAAGAGGCGTTGGGGGCCGATATCATCATGGTACTCGATCAGTGCGTGGCGTTGCCTGCCGGTCGAGAGATCATCCGGGAAAGCGTGCGCCGAACTCAGCTCTGGGCCGAGCGCTGTCAGGCAAGCAGGCGACGAACGGATCAGGCCCTGTTCGGCATCGTGCAGGGTGGATTGGAAACGGACTTGCGGGTAGCCTCGGCGAGGGAGTTAGTGAGATTGGGGTTCGACGGCTACGCGATCGGCGGGCTGTCGGTCGGAGAAGGTAAACCCGATATGTATTCGATGCTCGATGTGACGGTTCCGGAGTTGCCGGAAAAGAAACCTCGGTATCTCATGGGGGTCGGACATCCGGAAGATCTGCTTGAAGGGGTGGCACGCGGCATTGATCTCTTCGATTGTGTCGTTCCCTCGCGTCATGGCAGAACCGGATCTCTGTTTACGGCAACCGGTCGGGTTGTGATCAAGCAAGCTCAGTATGCAGAGGATGAACGGCCGATCGATTCTGAATGCACGTGTCCGGTATGTCGTCGATACTCACGGGCCTATTTGCACCACTTGTTTATGGTCAAAGAAATGCTGGGAGCGCGGCTCAATACGATTCATAACTTATGGTACTTTTCCGATTTCATGCGCCGAATACGAGAAGCCTTGGTGGACGGAACGTTTTCTGAGTTTCGGGAAGCGTTTTATCGCGATCACGGCCGACAGGCGGTAATGGCCGGTTCAGCGGGGTGCGAAGAACCGTGCGGAGAATTGCATGGAGACGGTCATGCATAGAAAAAAGGGGATTGTTCGATGTTGATGGAATCGATTGCATGGGCTCAGGAGACGGGTGGAGGCGGGTCACCGGCCAGTGGAGGGGCGGGTGGAATCCTATCGTTGATCCCGTTCCTCTTGATCTTTGTCATTTTTTATTTTCTTCTGATCCGGCCTCAACAGAAGAAACAAAAGGAACAGAAGGCGTTGTTGGACGCGGTGAAGAAGGGCGACAAGGTGATCACGACGTCGGGGATCTGGGGCACCATTACCAACATGGGAAAAGAGACTGTGACGCTGCAGATTGCCGATAATACCAAGATCAAAATGCAGCGCGAGAATATTGCCCGAGTGCGCGCAGAGGATGACGACAAAGAAAAAGACTCATAGTTCAATGGGATAAGGGGTCGCGGACGACATGAAAAAAGTAAGTGGGCGGTTATGGTTATTAACGCTGATCATCGTGATATCGGTAGTGGCCGTTCTCCCGTCTTATCAGCCGTTGTATCAAGCCTTGCCGGGCTGGCTGAAGGGAATTCTCCCGAACAAGGGAATTACATTAGGGCTGGATTTGCAGGGCGGCATCCATATGGTTCTGGAGGTGGACGAGGATCGTGCCGTGGAGATCGCGGTTGACCGTTCTCTCACCGCGTTGCAGGATCTCCTGACCGAAAAGAAGCTCGCGCTCGACTCGGTCAAGCGAACCGGGCACGATCAAATCACGATTCAGCTGCAGGATGCCGACACAAAGGCCTCTGCTCAAAAAGTGATCGATAATTTCCCTATTTTCGTCGAGAAAGAGTCGGCGGGATCGACGAATGTCGTGGTGTGGGAGCTGCGTGAGCAAGAAGCCAAGCGAATCAAGGATTCCGCCATCAACCAGGCGTTGGAAACCATCCGAAACCGGATCGATCAGTTCGGCGTCGCGGAGCCGATCGTGCAGCGCCAAGGGTTGAAGCAAATCGTCGTACAGCTACCTGGTGTCAAGGATCCGAAACGCGCTAAAGATCTGATCAAGGAGACGGCGCTGCTCGAATTCAAAATGTTGGATGAAGACGTTCACCTTGATCTGCCCGCGCGTATTCCAAAAGACAAAGAAGCCGAGGTGCTCCAGCAGTTTGCAGGCCAGTTGCCGGAAGCAGATCAAATTTTATTCGAGCGAATGATCGATAAGGATACCGGCCTCGAATATCGTATTCCTTACGTGGTCAAAAAGCGGGTCATGCTGACCGGCGATGTGCTGAGCGATGCGCGGGTCTCCATCGGTCAATTCAACGATTCGTATGTCTCCATCACGTTCGACGCCAAAGGAGGGCAGGAATTCGAACGGATCACGGGCGAGAACGTCAAGAAACGTATGGCCGTCGTTCTCGATAACACGATCTATTCAGCGCCGGTCATCCAAGAACGTATTTCAGGAGGACGTGCGCAGATTACCGGCACCTTCACCACGCAGGAGGCCAATGATTTGGCGATCGTTCTGCGGGCCGGTGCTCTCCCGGCGCCGCTGAAGATCGTGCAGGATCTGACAGTCGGTCCGTCCCTCGGCCAGGATTCTATCGATAAGGGGATCAGGGCTACTCTCGTCGCCGGGGCGATGGTGGTGGTCTTCATGATCGTGTATTACCGCTTGTCCGGGCTGATCGCGGACTTTGCCTTGGTGTTGAATCTGGTGTGTTTAATGGGTGCCCTGTCCGCCTTGACCGCGACGTTGACGCTTCCCGGTATCGCCGGGATCGTGCTGACGATCGGTATGGGTGTCGATTCGAACGTCTTGATTTTCGAACGCATTCGTGAAGAAATACGTAGTGGAAAAGCCGTACGATCTGCAATCGACGCGGGTTACGACAAAGCGTTCCTGACGATCGTCGACTCGCACGTCACGACGTTGATCACCGGGGTTGCCCTGTTTTTATTCGGAACTGGGCCCATCAAAGGTTTTGCCGTGACATTGTGCCTGGGCATCGCCATCAACCTCTTCACGGCGTTGGTCGGGACAAAAGTGATTTTTGATCTGTTGTATCATCGACGAAAAGTCGAAGCGTTGAGCATCTAACCATGAAGCCCTCAGCGATCAGCCTTCAAGGGGAGACTCAGGGTCATCAAAAGGGAGCTCGCATGTTAGAGATTCTCGGGAAGACCAACATTGATTTCATAGGCAAGCGCAAGTACTCCTTTCTCTTTTCAGGGATCATGGTCTTGCTCGGGCTCATCGCACTTGTCCAGATTGCGCGGGGTGCCGCGAATCTGGGCATTGACTTTGCGGGAGGGACAGCGGTCCAACTCAAGTTCGAGCAGCCGGTTCGGATCGATGAGGCCCGTAAGGCCCTGGAGGCCAACGGCCTGGCTGATGCGGAGCTGCAGGAATTCGGACAGGACAACAAGCTTCTCATCCGAGTGAAGGCTTCGACGACGATCGAAGAAAAGACGGCGGAACGAGTGGTGGGAATTTTCACCAAAGAGTTTCCGAACAACAAGTTCGTGGTGGACTCAACGACCGAGATCGGGCCGACCATCGGCAAGAAGCTTCAAGAGGACGCGCTCGTGGCCGTCGTCATCTCATTCGCGGGTATTATCCTGTACATTGCGGCACGATTCGAACTCCGGTTCGGCGTAGCGGCTGCGCTGGCGACGTTTCATGACGTCTTGGCCGTGGTCGGGGCCTTCTACCTCTTAGATAAAGAAATTACCCTCCTGATCGTGACGGCGCTTTTGACGCTGGCCGGCTACTCCTTAACCGACACCGTCGTCGTATTCGATCGGATCAGAGAAAATCTGAAGCTGCGGCGTCGAGAAAGCGAAGAAGCCACGATTAACGCGGCCATCAATCAGGTGTTGAGCCGCACGATCGTGACCAGTTTGACGGTCGTAATTGTCCTCATTCCTCTGGCCGTGGCCGGCGGAGAAGTTCTGCACGATTTCTCGCTTGCGCTGCTGTGGGGTGTGATTTTCGGCACCTATTCATCGGTATTCGTTGCCAGTCCACTCGTGCTCTTGTGGCCAGGAGCGTCGGGCCGACTCTTGAAACGCGGCTGAGCGAATGGTGGAATAGAACGCCGCGCGTTGCTCGTCCGTCCCGTGCCGTCGGTGGTAGGGGGGTATTGAGCCCCCCATCGTCGACCGACAACGCGAACGCTTTCTCACAAGGAACCCCGTTCTTACGTCTCTCTGGTGTACCATGGCACTCTGGAGCCGGTCTCACAGCCTCCAGCAGAAGATCATCACAGCGATCGTACTAGTCGGTCTCCTGCCCCTTACCCTCCTGCTTGCCCTCATCTATATTGAAGAGCGCCGCGCGTTGCGGGAGTCGACGGGGGCGAATTTCAAAGAAGTGGCCATCGAAGCCGCCCGTCGAATCGAAATACATCTTACTCGAAGTATGAACGAAGCCCAGCAACTGGCGACGGCACCCTTCCTCCACACCGCCGTTTCGGAGGCCAACCGAACGTATGAGGGCAAAGACGCTCAGAGTATTTCTGAAATCATCAAGGATCGGCAACAGCGGTGGGGGCAGCGAGACAAGCGAAGCGAATTTCCGCTCTTCGTCAACCGGATCGTGACCAACTACCTGATTCGATGGCACCAGATTCGAAAGTCGGACTATGTCGGCATTTTGGTCACCGACGGACAGGGAGCCTTGGTCGTCAGTTCAATTCCTCAAGTGGAGTATTCGTATGCCAAGACCGTCTGGTGGCAGGCTCTGAAAAAGGGAGGCGGTCAGCAGCCTTACGTGGGCGAAATCGCCTTCGATCCATCGTTTGGGACCCACGTAGTCGTCGTGGCTGCTCCAATCCTGGATGATCAACGCCGGGGTGTGATCGGAGCCGTGACGATCCTGCTTCGACGCGACACATTGTTTCAGTCCATCGCCGAGGGTTCCTTCGGCGTGACAGGCCATGCCATGCTGTTCAGCTCAGACGGTGGTGTGGTGATGTGCCCGGTCCTTGCACCCGAGGCCCATTCGATCGATACCGAATTGATCGGTGCGCTGGGAGCTCCGAAACCAGGATGGGCAGTGGCCGCCGATGATTCGCACGGAAACAAGCACGCCCTGATCGGGTTTGCACCGGTGCGGCTTGTCGATCAACTCGCGCCCGGTAGTCTCGGCGGAAAACGGTGGATTACCCTGGTGCGCCAGGACGCAGCGGAAACATTCGCTTCTCTGGGCGAGCTGATGACGAAGATGCTGTTGCTCGGCTCGGTGGTGCTGATGGGGCTTGGAGGAATCGGAGTCATCGTTGCCCGCCGGATCGCGCGGCCGATTCGGCTGTTGCACGAGGGCGTGCAACAGATTGGAAGCGGTCGCTTGGAGCAGCGGGTGGAGTTGAAGACCGGCGATGAAATCGAAGGGTTGGCGCAGGCATTCAATCAGATGGCGAGCAACCTGCAGCGTTCATTCGGGCAGCTGGAACAACGAATGACGGAAGTTCGACAGTTGGAGGAGAAATATCGAGATCTGATCGAACATGCTCCCGAAATGATCTGTCAACTCGATCGGAGCGGTCGACTGGTGCATGTCAATAAGACCGGCCTCGACAAACTCGGATATGCCCTCGATGAGATGTTAGGCATGAAGCTATGGGATTGTGTTCGGAGCGGGCAGGAATCGCGCGTGTTGCACTTTCTGGAACAGCTCGTGTCACATGGGCGCAGCTCGATGGAAGCGGTGCTGGTGGCCAAGGATGGCCGGTTGATGGATGTGGAGGTTCATGGGACTGCGCTGTTCGATCAAGAGCGAGGCGGACTGATTCACTCGCGCGCTTTCGTTCGAGATGTGACCGAACGGCGCCGGTTGGAGCAGGAAATCCAGCGGTATACCGTTGGATTGGAACAAGCGGTGTCGGAGCGTACGCAGCAGCTGACGGTCTCTCAAGCCCGCTACAAGGCCTTGTTCGACTTTGTGGCCGATTCTGTCGTTATGGTGAGTGCCACGGGGTCCGTCGTTGCCGTCAATGAACGGGAGCAACAAGTATTGGGCTATGCCGAGCCGGAGATCGTCGGAAAAAACTTTCTCGATATCGTACCGGACGCGCACCACCAGGCCTTTGCGGGCTGGTTGTGCGATGTCAGTACGAAGAAACGGCAGGTCGCCACGCAGGAAATGACCGTGTACCACGCCGATCACCATGAGATGCCGGTGGAAATGGACCTGATTCGCGTGGAGGGGACCGAACAATTGCTTGTGATGGTGCAGCTTCGCGATATTACCGATCGGAAAAAACTCGAACGGCAACTGCACTCATACCGAGAAGATCTCGAACTGAAAGTCCGGGAGCGCACCAGAGAAATCGAAGAGACCAAGCAGTACTTGGAAAATTTGCTCGAGAACGCCAACGACGTCATTTATACGCTCGATCTGGATCAACAGTTCACCTATGTCAACAACAAGGTCAACGCCTGGGGGTATCGCAAAGATGATTTGATCGGCCGGCCCTATCTCTCGCTCCTTTCACGGCGTCATCGGGGACGGCGTCTCAAGAATACGTTGGATATCGGAGCCAAGCAGGTGTACGAGGTCGAAGTCGTGACCCGGCTGGGTGAAGTGCGTGCCGTCATGGTCAGTGTCTCTCCCCTTCAAGGAGCCGACGGGAAGATACTCGGAGTGCTCGGCATCGCGCGTGACATGACGGAGACCAAGAAGCTGGAGCGGCAGATTCGCAATGCGGAAAAACTGGCCTCCATCGGCCAATTGGCGGCGGGGGTGGCACATGAAATCAACAATCCGCTGGGGGGAATCCTCAATTGTCTCTACAACCTTCGAAAAGGGGCTCTCTCCCCGGCACGTCAGGAGGAATACTGGGCCTCCATGGAACATGGCGTCCGACGTGTTCAAAAGATCGTTCGGCAATTGCTTGATTTCTCGCAACAGCACGAACCGGCATTCAGTTCAGCCGATATCAATCGAATCGTCGACCAAGTCCTGGGGCTCACCACCCATCTCTTTGTTCCCAATCGGATTGGCTTGGAAACATTCCTCGGCAATGGCTTGCCCAACGTGATGGTTGATCGGCATATGATCGAACAGGTCTTGATGAACTTGATCTTGAACGCCGTGCAAGCCATGAAACACGGCGGAGTGCTGACGATCAGGACATCCGTCGCCGAGGGCATCTGCCGGGTCGAGGTGAACGATACGGGTTCCGGCATTCCTGCATCGGTCCTCCCACGGGTCTTTGATCCCTTCTTCACGACCAAAGGAGAAGGGGAGGGAACAGGGTTGGGGCTCTCGGTTAATCTCGGCATCGTGGAACGTCACGGAGGAAAAATTTTGGTCGAGAGCGAAGTCGGAAAAGGAACGACGTTCACG
>JAHBWU010000084.1 GCA_019636835.1 Nitrospira sp. | reverse complement strand
CGGACAGGACGTGGAGCTTCGCGCGCAATGGGAAGTCAGTTCCAACCTGGATTTCGACGTCGGATACGCGCATTGGTTCAAAGGCTCCTATTTCGACAGTCCCGCCATCCTGCCCCAAATGCCGGCCGGAGGAAATAAAGACAGTGATTATTTTTTTGCTGCAATGCGAGTCAGGCTCTAAAAAGGATAGGCCATGAAACAGAAGATTCTCGCAGGGTGCTTGTTGGTTATCGCGAGTGTAGCTGTGACATCGGCCTTCGCCGAGCAAGCCTTAGTGGCCGTCGCCGCGAATTTCATTCCACCGTTCCGTGAAATAGCGATGGAGTTTGAAAAATCGACCGGCCATCAGCTGCAGGTCGCTGGAGGGTCCTCCGGAAATTTCTATTCGCAAATCAAGAACGGCGCCCCGTTCGATGTGTTCTTCTCCGCCGACAATGCACGACCCAAGAAGTTGGAGGATGAGGGGCTGGGGGTCAAGGACACCCGCTTCACCTATGCCATCGGGCGTCTCGTGCTCTGGAGTCCGAATGACGTCCTAGTGAAGGGAGAAGAGACCTTACGTTCAAAGAAATTTAAGCGCCTGACCATCGCCAACCCCAAAACCGCGCCCTATGGCGTCGCGGCCATGCAAACGCTGCAAACGCTGGAACTCTGGGAGAGCGTGCAGCCCCAAATTGTGATGGGGGAAAGTATCGGCCAGACTATGGGGTTCATCGAATCCGGCAATGCTCAGTTGGGGTTCGTGGCGTTGTCTCAGGTCATGGACCCGAAGGTCAAGGGGAAGGGCAGTCGTTGGGATGTGCCGACCAATCTGCACGAACCAATCAAGCAGGACGTGATTCTGTTGACGAAGGGGAAGGATAACTCGGCGGCAAAAGCCCTCCTGGAGTTCATGAGCAGCCTGCAAGCCAGGACGATCATCGAACGCTATGGCTATGAGTTGAAGTAAAGAGTACGCATGGGAGCCCTGACAGATCTGGATCTGAGCGCGCTATGGGTCAGCGTTCGACTTGCCACGATGACGGTGCTTGTCCTGCTGAGTGTGGGCACGCCTCTCGCGTGGTGGCTGGCTCATACCCGTTCCCGATTCAGACCCATCGTGGAAGCCGCAGTCGCGCTCCCGATCGTGCTCCCTCCCACGGTTCTGGGATTCTACATTCTCGTTGCGCTGGGTCCTTACGGACCGCTAGGCCGTCTTGCGGATCTCTCACTCGCCTTCACCTTCACCGGGCTCGTAATCGCGTCAGTGTTTTATTCGATGCCATTCGTCATCCAGCCGCTCCAAAGCGCGTTTGAAGCGGTCGGCAAGGCACCTCTGGAAGCGGCCTGGTCACTCCGCGCTTCAAAGTGGGATGCGTTTTTGACGGTCATATCCCCGATCGCGCTGCGAGGATATATCAGTGCCATCGTGCTCGGTTTCGCGCATACGATGGGAGAGTTCGGAGTGGTGCTCATGGTCGGCGGATCGATTCCGGGACAAACACGCGTTCTTTCGACGACCATCTTTGAGCATGTGGAAGTCATGGAATATGCACAGGCTCATGCGATTTCTGCCTTTATGCTGATCTTTTCGTTTCTCGTGCTGTTGGCAGTGTATGTTGCAAACCGCCGATTTCCCATTCATGTGTCATGAGTCGCTTGCTGGCATGCTTTGATGTGCGATTTTCGGCCTTCCATCTGAACATCGATGTGGATGTGCCGATGTCTGGTATTACGGCCATCTTCGGACCATCCGGGTCGGGCAAGACCACTCTGTTGAGATGTCTGGCCGGACTCGAACGGGCTCCCAATGGCTTCATGCAGTTCGGCAACGATGTCTGGCAGGACGAAAAAAGAGGTCTCTGCCTACCGCTCTATAACCGTCCCATCGGGTATGTGTTCCAAGAACCTCGCTTGTTCCCCCATTACAACGTACGCGCGAATCTTTTGTACGGCTATAAGCGCATCCCTTCGGAAGAACGCCGCATTACCATTGAGCAGGTCGTTGAGATTCTCGGAATCGGCCGTCTTCTTGAACGCCGCATTCACAAACTGTCCGGCGGCGAGCAACAGCGGGTGGCGATCGGCCGCGCGCTGTTGACCAGTCCTAAACTGCTCCTCCTCGACGAACCTCTCGCCTCGGTCGACGTTCAACGCAAGCAAGAGCTTCTCCCCTTCATCCGTCGTCTTCACGAGGAGTTGCGTATTCCCGTGATCTACGTCAGTCATGGAATTGCAGAAGTCCTCCAACTGGCCGATCGTCTCCTTCTTTTGAATGAGGGAAAGGTCGTAGCGACCGGCGCGCCCAATGAAATACTGACCTCTCTGCAATTCCGAGGAAAGCTCGGAGCGCATCGCATCGGAGCGATCTTCGATGCTCGCGTGGCGGCTCATGACGCGGAGTACGGCCTTACCCGGCTGGAATTCAATGGCCAGCACCTCTTTGTGCCGCTTCAGTCCATCGCCGTTGGGCAGATCATGCGCGTCCATATCCTTTCCAGTGATGTCAGCGTGGTCATCGGTCGGACCGGCTGCCCGACCAGTGTGCTGAACATCCTGGAGGCCACGATTGTAGAAATCCGAGAAATAGATCAATCACCTTCTGTAGACGTGCTGTTGGATATCGGAGCGCCGCTCGTAGCCAGCATCACTCGCAAATCGCTTGTCACGCTGGGATTGAAACCTGGACATCGGGTTTTCGCCCATGTCAAAGCCGTGGCGTTGAATGAAGAGTTGATGGCCTAGGGGAGTACACCATCGACGATTGGAGTTCCGATCATGAATCATGAATTCACTTATGGCGGAAGAGCTCATGACGATCCCGGAGGAAGCATCCTCCTCTCCGATTCCATGGTCAACTTGGTCAAAGGAGTCGTTCATTCCCAACACGTGGATCTTCTTCACAGCACGGTACGAATCCGCGCAGGACGACGAGTCGATATTCGCATAAGGCTGCCGATCGACGATGACCGTTGCTTCTTCCCTGGACAGCACGTCATCGCCATGATTCCGGGCAGCCATCCAACTCCAATTACGAGGACAAAATGTCCATGGTGAGCCGCAGACACATGACACAGCGGATCTGGCCTTGGCTCTCCATTGGTCTCATCATCCCGTCGTACCCGTTGCCGATCCCTCTAGTGTCGGCGCAGGATTCGGCACCGAGCGAATCCCATACCGAGATGGGGGGCGTTTCTAATGAGCGCTGTCGATCGGCGGACGGTGGTACGTTCGAGAATATCCAAATTGAAACGGCCGACATTCATCTGCATGAACAGTTGTTTGAGTCTGTGCTCCATGCCTCGCTCGTGCAGCGGCTGGACCATCCGCAAACTGATCGCATTCGAGCCTATTGCTATCGCCAAATACTTGTCGTTATTCGACAGGATCTCCGCACTCCACGTCCCACCGGATGGGTACAATTGAACTTTTTAGTGAACGATGTCGCTGCATTGCAACAGGAACTGGAGGCAACAGCTCGCACCGCATTGGCTACTCTTGACATTGCAAAACGTGAACCGATTGCTCGGTTTCGATTGAAGCCAGGCGTGATGCGAAACCATCGGAAAGTCGATCGTTTGGAAGTCTACGGGCCGGAGGGATTATTAATAGGATTCGACCAACCACAACAATAACCGTCGTTTTCCTTGCGCTGGACGAACTCGGGCTCCGCATCGGGGATACCGCGATTGCCTTACTCAAAGCGACCGAAGTCATGATCGTGAAAGACTAAATCGCTCTATTCGATTGACTCGCCTCGGATGAATCTCGGTCTTCTCATGAAGCTGATTGATCCCGTACGGACTAACAAAAAATTCTTACCGAACGTACATCCTTTTCTCATCCGACGATGCTACGCTCCGCTTAGCAGTCAGGAGGATTCTTTATCTACATAAGGAGGACAGACCATGAAACTCAGCGCACGCAATCAATTTCAAGGAACGGTCGTTCGCATTACGGAAGGACAAGCGATGGCCGAGGTGACGGTCAAGGTCGGCACACTTGAGTTTGTCGCTGCCATCACGGAAGGGTCCGTCAAGAGCATGGGCTTGAAGGTGAACGACTCTGTGACGGTCGCCATCAAGGCCACCGAGGTGATGGTCGGAAAGTAATGCGATTCTTACCGCGCGGAAGACACTTGTTGTAGGTTTTTCACCGTTCTCATCACGCAGTCCGCACTGAGTGAGCTGACCGTCGGCAGCGAAGTGCGGACTGCCTTCAAACCCTCGGCTCTGTGCATCTCGTTCCACGCCGATAAACCATATTCCGTTTGCCTCATCCAGCCGGTTTCACTCTCCCCAGTTTCTGTGGATAAGCCTGTGCGCAACTCTCCTCGCAATACACGAATCGTTGAAATGCGCCTTGAGAGACCTTTTTGCCTATTTTTTAATCATTGTATAGGGATGAGAACGATCCACTACATCTAGTAACTTTGGATCCATTCCTGAATATAAAACTCAAAAGTTGATTAATTCCACGTTTCAAAACGTTCGGCCGCTCGCAACATTATAATCTTCCTCTCCGTGGAGAAGTTATTCACAGATCATCCAGGGACCTATTGACACGCAAAGATAAAGAATGTTACCATTGGATACAGTATGAAATCGAGGCACCTTAAAGATATTCGAGAAGAATTGGGTCTCACGCAACAACAACTTGCCGAAGCCTTACACACGACTCGGGTATCCGTGGCACGTTACGAGGCCGGTATGCGCCGGATTCCCGGTGTCGTATCGGTGGTGCTGAATCAATTACGGCAGAAGACCTCCATCCCAATGGCCGGTCTTGTTGCAGCCGGATCCCCCATCGAACCGATACCGCAATCGGAACTTGTAGAGGTACCTCCGAGTATGTTGCGCGGTGGAGATTCCTTTGCGTTAAAGATCAAAGGGGAGTCGATGAAAGACGAGGGGATTTTGCCAGGTGATCTCGTGGTAGTGCGCAAACAAGGCACGGCCAAAAACGGGCAGACCGTCGTTGCCCTGGTCAATGGCGAGGCCACGATCAAAACATACATCAAAAAGGATGCCCACATTGAACTTCATCCCGCCAATGAAATGATGCAGCCGATCGTTGTTCGGCCATCGGATGAATTTCAGATCGAAGGGATTGTCATCGGCGTCATTCGCCATTGCACCGTCTAATGTTCAAAAGGAGGGAACGATGATCGCGACAGAGCGAACAACCCTAACGAAAGACCACTTGATGGATTTGGAGAGAACCGTGGCAGCGCTGGACGACCGGTTGCAAAGCATCCAGTGGGGCTTGCAGCGAAGTACTGCGGGCTTACTGGTGGAGCGTTTTCGAAGTTTAATGCGATCCAAGAAGGGAAGCCGACTCATGTCGACAGTCTGCAATCAACATATACGTTCGAACACAAAGGTGGCGAATCATGACGGTCCAGGAGCATAGTGTACCATCAATGACAACAGGCCCCTGTTCTGATTGTGGCCTGGTCGTCGAGCAGCGGATGGAATCGATCGACGGCTTTACGCACTCCACGATTCAACTCTGCCCAACTTGTTGGAATGCCCACAGACAACGGCAAGTCTTCGCCGGCGGATGCTGCGGATAGGAGAAGGATACGGCATGACGGGCGCGGAAGCGAGAGGAGCAACAGTGAGCATGACCTACTCTTCGCCGAAACGAAAGCCCGGACGGACGTCAGTTGAAATCTACGCAGTTCATCGGTTAATGACCCAAGAGCAACCCTTCATCGTGGGTTGGCCAACAAAAAGTCATCGGCAAAATCTTTGACCAAAGGCTCGACAGCATCGACTATAATTTGGCGCAAGTTTGTCTCTCCCACCGCGCCGATAACACTCGCAGACCAGGTGGCCCCCCAGGCTCGCGCGTTCTTGATCGACAACAATCCAACTACTTGTTTGAGATCCACGTTTACAGCATAGGCGTACAACCCCAACTCTTCCTTCAGTGTATTGACATTGATATAGAGATACGGCGCTGATCCCAAACGCGTTCTTTCTACGTTCGTGAGCACTCTGATTCCCTTTGAACGGAGGATCAGCTCGGCCGCTGCTCGGATCGCATCTTGCGAGAGACCATCGGCTGAGACATCGGAACCCATGTCTTCTACAACCACCCCCACTCCAGAGATCCCTTTTAAGGATTCCCGACTCCCCGCATCAAGCGCTTGGACCACCTCTATGTTTCCCCAAACCAAGGCCACGACTATCAGCTGCAGCACGTACCGCATAGGACCTCCAGATGCAGATAACCTATTCTTACATTCTTCGTCATTCCCACGGCGGGACCGGGTTTCAGTCAGCCCACAACCTTTCTGGCTTCACGTGCACCCTACGTCAATGCTCGAGCTTCGTATCTCCCGGGCATACTTACGGTACCATCAGCGGCAGCCTTCTTTCACCAATTCCTGATTGAAGCTGGTTTCCATCTGTGAGTGAAACCGGCTGAAGTGAGCACCGGGGTTGACAGGGAGGTACAAACCATTGAAACTACAGTCACGCCCCCGTAGCTCAGTTGGATAGAGCAGCGGTTTCCTAAACCGCGGGTCGTACGTTCAATTCGTATCGGGGGCACCAAACCGCACTTCGTGCGGAGCGTCTGCTCATTGTCGTTTCTTGAGTTATCGCGAGCGGATAAAACCCTGCGGTGATTCTTCATCATCCTAATGCTCGCTCATACCGGCGCCTCATCAGGCGTAGCCTTCTTCTTTGCGGTACCGGATAAACACCACTAGGGTTTGCTCACGCTCATCTGTTAGCTGGACCGCTTTATGTTTTTTCTCCACACGGTGCTCGTCATTACGATCTTTGTCGTCAGGTCGCGGCGAATTGCTCATATGACGCCCTGAATTGACACCACTAACTGCAAGGCGTAGCATTTAACGCATGGTACGGGTTTCTGCCTTTTTGGCATTCCTGCTCGTCGTCCTTACCTTCAATGCCTACGCCTGCGTGTTGCCGTTGCAACAATCGGCTGGTATGGACTGCCCCTCAGAGACTGAAGAGCCTGTACGCGGAGCATGCGATGCGTTTCTGGAAATAGGCCCGCATTCACAGTTTTCTTCTAACGCTGCCGTCAGCACATTCCATCTTGAATGTGCGTTGCCCGTTCCCCTGCTTCCCGATACATTTGTTCCGCTTGTTCGAGTCACCAAACCACCGGGAAGCACCGATACTCCCGTCCATTTTTCGATCCATACAACGGTCCTTAGGATTTGATACCCGCCTTTTCCTCGTTTCTTTCTATAGCCTCTTAGGCGTTTTCATCCTGTTTCTGCTGTCCAGGTCCACGCGATCAGCGAGAACCATGAACCATGAAAGGGGGACTTATGCCAGACATGAGCCGAAGAACATTTGTGACCACCGGGGCTTCGTTACTCGCTACTGGTGCTTCGTTGCTGGTGATCGGAGAGACAGATGCCGCGACGCACGACGCGGTGCACGATCCGAGACATGAGCCGAATGTGCGCCCACAGTCTTCATCACTTCAAATTTCAGCAGAAACCATGTCTATGGATGGACACCACATGAGCGAGAAAATGCGGGGCTGTATAGAGCTCTGCCAAGACTGTCATGCGCTCTGTATCCAAATGATCGGGCACTGCTTAGGGCTCGGGGGGCGTCATGCAACCCCAGACCATATCCGCTTATTGATGGACTGTGCGCAGATCTGCACGACAACTGCCGATTATATGGGTCGTGGGTCCTCATTTCACGATCGCACGTGCAGCCTCTGTTCTGAGATCTGTCGGCTTTGCGCAGAGAGCTGCGAGCAGGTGGCAGGAGACGATCAGATGGTGAAGCAATGCGCCGAGTTGTGCCGCCGCTGCGCAGGATCTTGTGAGCACATAACATCGAAAGGGGCAGCGTAGCTCCTCGAATCACCGGTCGAACTGAGGGAGGGAATGCACGCCCGGCCGCCACCCTTGGCGGCCGGGCCGTTCACATTGGATGTTGCTGGTATCATACCTCGGTCACCGGTTGCTGAGTACCTGCAATCAAGACTTCGCTACCGCACTGATCAAGTTCTTCCATAACCCTTAATACACCTTTTGCGCACGCCGCTTGCTCGTTCTTCCCAGAACTATCGCCATTTAGCGCGGGTCGTATCCTCCAAGGTTTCGTGTCACTCATGTATGACTTGCGCATGCCAGGGCCTTGCCAAACTTCCCTCCTCGTCAAAACCTGTTGTTTTCTTGCCAGGTATCTGGCCCTCAGTTAGACTTTTTTCACACAACCATGGCACGAGCACGCGCAGCGGAACATCAACGGTCCCGATCAAAAACCGCACTCATCGAAGAGATCACGCACGGAATCAACAAGTTTCAGGAAGTTCTGGCGGCGGTCAACGACCTCAGCCAAGAAGGTTTTCCGTATCGTGATGCGGCACAAAGCAAGGTCGAGCTGCAATTTCGTGAATGCCTACGCCAGACGTTCGGTGAGCGTTCTCAAGAATTCCAGCAGTACCGAAATTTCAAGCTTCGCACCGCTGACAAAACCGATTCGGCACAGAGCCTTACTGTCATTAAGGGACTTATACAGACCCTGGAGGACCGGAAGCTTGAACTGCAAGGACTCAAGCCGCCACCAAAACCGGAGCCTACACATGAGGCGCCCCTTACCAACACCGCCCACCTGGTGTTGGTGTCACCTGTAGCGTCAGCCGCTGCCGCACCTCAAGTAACCACGCCAATGACGGTCGCAGTGGCCATGACGACGAATGTGGGACCGTCGATTTCTCCCATCACCCCTACGCCTCAAACGCAACCTATCGAACCAACGTCTCAGATCTCGACTCCCATACTGACTTCAACTCCGACTTCGATCCCGGCACCAACACTGCCTTCGACTTCTACAACAGCTTCGGCACCCATTCCAACGCCTATAGCTGTGACTTCCGAGCCACATGCTCCCCCTATTCCCGCCTCAATCACAAATCCTTCTCCCCCACCAGAGTCACCTCCCACGCAGCCGATGCCATCAACGCTCGACGGACCGAAACATGCCCCACCGTTACCAGCCGTGCCTTCGGAATCTCCTTCAATACCGGTGCAACATCAGACCAATGCCCCAGCATCTGCACTGAGTACTCAGTCGATAGCGTCTGAGACGGAGACGGTAGACAAACCGTCGATCACTCAGAGTCGCACTCGGTTGGTCGAATCCGCGCACGACCAGGACCCGCTCCCTCTCATTCGGAAAGTCTGCCTTCGCTTCCACTCCGTCGCCCGTCAACTTCGTCTTCGGAGAGACTATCGTCCGACACTTGAGGTCGACGATGATTACGATCTACAGGACCTCTTGTGCGCGTTGTTGAAGGTGGAGTTCGACGAGGTAGCGACCGATGAATGGACTCCACCCTACACAGGAGGCGCACCAAGAACGACGCTCCTTGTGAATCGGGATCAGATCGCCGTAGTAGCGAAGAAGACCAGATCCGGATTGACCACAAAGGAACTTGCCGATCAGGTCGCTGCGGACGCCGCTTATTATAGAACTCAAGGACGATGTTCTACCTTGTTTTGCTTCCTGTACGATCCGGAAGGCCGCATCGGAAGCCCGAAGCGGCTGGAAACAACCTTAACCAGCGTCAGCGAGCACTGCCGGGTCGAAGTGCTTGTTGCGCCAAAGTGAGACCATGGCAAAACCAAATTTAAAAAGGATCCCTTCTATCACATCGCCGACAAAGCCCATGAAGACCAAGCCGGAGTTGACAGGCCAGACTGACTTTGCTATAAAGCAGCCCACTTCCGGGGCAATCCCTTATACGATTCATGGTCCCGCTCCGGGAGATCAAGGAATGTCGGACCGCGCATACGTGCTGATCAATGTGTTACCTGGACAGACAGCCGCTGTAGTCAAAGCGCTGGGGGAAATTAAAGAGATAAAAACGATTGATCCTTGTTGGGGCAAGCCGGACATCATCGCCATAGCCGACATACCGGACCAAGATGCGTTGACCCAACTGGTGTTGAGTCGCATACATCGTATAGAAGGAGTGACGCAGACCGATACTCACCTCGTATACCGGCTGAAGGAGGCCAGAACAAAATGATCCGAAAGGACTATCTCGCCATCGTCGCCCTCACCGTCTTCGCCTTTGGATGTACCAGCGTTCAGCGAACTGTCGAGCCTGATGTCGTCGATGTGACATTGCCTGCCCCGGCAGACCGGGTGAAAGCGGCAGTGACGAAAGTCCTGGCTGATGATGACTACGATGTGGACTGGAAAGACGGATCTCAGTTACAGGCAGGTTACAGGGATGAACAGCCCAGTATCTGGGATTGGCTCGTGAGAGGACGGCTTGGTGTCGTCAGGAGCAAGGCTGAAGCGTCCGTGACACCAGAAACTGACCAGAGCTCCCGTCTCCGTCTGCAAATCTCGTCGGAAGGTAAGCAAACGATGTTCCAAGGGTGGGGCCCCACCGCACCTCAAGTTCCTCAAAGCGCGGAAAACAAGCTTCGCTTGATCAAGAACGAACTGAAAATCGTACAGGCCACGTACACAACTGAGACCTTTTACGGATCTTACGGATTGAAGCCTTAGACAGGTTCTTTTTCCGCTCCCTCAGCTTCTTCTCCAAGCTCAAGGCCGAAACGCTCTGCCATACGGTAGAGCGTTCGTCTGTCGATGCCGAGGATTTTTGCAGCCTTGACCTTGTTTCCCTTCGTTTCCTTGAGTACGCGAGTCAAGTGCCGTTTTTCCACCTCCTCCAAGGTCAGATACACCTCATTGAGCTGATCGACTTGCGAACCTCGTGCATCGGCTTCAGCAGCGGCACTCTGGAGAATCACTTCTGGTAAATCCTCGGGCGTCAGTAAAGGACCGTGGCTTAATGACACGGCACGTTCAATCGCATTTTCAAGCTCTCGAACGTTGCCTGGCCATCGATATTGGATCAACAATGCCATGGTCTCCGGCAAGACCCCTCTTACCGCATGGTCTGTACCCGCCGCGCACTTTTGCAAGAAGTGATGCACGAGCATCGGAATGTCTTCCCGCCGATCGACCAGAGACGGCAACGTGATCGGAACGACTTTCAACCGATAGAAGAGGTCGTCCCGAAACTTTCCTTCCTTGACCAGCTGCTCAAGATCTCGGTTGGTCGCGGCAATGATACGGACATCGACTCTGGTGGATGTCGTGCTCCCGACCCGACGGACTTCCTGATCTTGCATGACCCGCAACAACTTCACTTGTAACGCCTGCCCAAGTTCACCGATCTCGTCGAGAAACAGCGTCCCTCCATTGGCTGATTCAAAGAGCCCGACCTTGGTCCCAGCTGCGCCGGTGAAGGCTCCTTTCTCATATCCAAACATTTCCGATTCCAACAAGGTATCGGGCAACGCACCGCAATTGACCGGGATGAACGGCTTATCCCGTCGGGGACCATTCGTATGAATGGCCCGCGCAATGAGTTCTTTGCCGGTACCGCTTTCCCCCTGGAGCAACACCGTGCTTTTGCTTTCCGCCACGCGCGCGACCAGCTTATACACCTCCAACATCGCCGTGCTGCTTCCGACCAGTGGAGACCAATCGCTCTTACTTTTTAACTCTTCTCGGAACCGCGCATTTTCCTGGAGCAATCGGCAATGATCCAGACCCCGTTTGACCACCAGCTTAATGTCCTCTTTCTTGAACGGTTTCGCCAGGTAATCGTAGGCGCCCTGCTTAATCGCTTCGATCGCACCTTCCAGAGAGCCGAACGCGGTGAGCACCACCACGGCCGTATTCGGACTCACTCGTTTGAACTCCCGCAAAACCGTCAGCCCATCCACCGCACCCATGCGGATGTCCGTCAACACCAAATCGACCCGCCCCTGGCGTCCACGCGCGATCACCTCTTCTCCGCCGGCAAAGGCCTCGACGTGATACCCTTCCTTCCTGAGAGCCTCCGCCAACAACTCACGTGCAACCACATCATCGTCTGCCACCAGAATCGTCGCTGGTTGCATTACGCCTCCTCCCCCGCCTGAATGGGTTCACTTCGCATCGCAGGTAACGTCATCGTCACCGTCGTGCCGCACCCGATCTCGCTCGTCAACACCAAGCTGCCGCCATGAGCCACCACCGATTCATGGCTCAAGAATAGTCCCAAGCCGGTCCCCTTGCCAACCGCCTTCGTCGTAAAAAACGGTTCAAAGGCTTTCCGCGCGTCTTCCTCCGGCATACCGCATCCTGTGTCCTGAACCTCGATCGTCATCACTAGCGGCGACATGCCCTGTGCGACCAGCCGACCGCGATCCAGTTCGTCTGACGACGCTTCGCGGCTGCCTGCCGTGATGGTGACTTTCCCTTGTGTGGGAGTTGCGGCGAGCGCATTGGTCAGGACATTCACCAATACTTGATGGATTTTTTCCTTGTCCGCCCAAACCAGCGGCAGATCCGTTGGAATATCGGTCGTCAGAGCGACCCCTTTCTCATGGAAGGCCGGTTCCATCAGGATCGCAGATGGGCTGACCACTTCCTCCACGGTAAGCCACTGCGGCTCAGGCTGGCGCGGTCGGGTAGAAGACAGTAAATCCTGAATGATTCGAACTACTCGCGTGAGCTGGTCGTCGACGATGGCCACGCGCTTCTTCATCTCCGGCGTCGTACCAGGTTCCTCAGCCAAAGCCTGGACATGCCACGCGATCGAATGAAGCGGTGTGCCCACTTCGTGCGCCACGGACGCCACGAGCTGTCCCACCGCAGCCAGCCGTTCCGACCGGTTCAGTTGATCTTTCGCCTGAACCAGTTGCATGTTCGCTTTGAGCAGATTCTCGGTTTCTCGGGCCAGCGCCGCCCTCGCCGCTTCCTCTCTTGCTTTCCGCTCTTCCCAACTCACGCCCAGGTAAGCCACCAACAGCAAGACGCCGACGACGACGCTCCGGTTGATGACGGCGGATTGAAATCGGCCAGGTTTCGTCGGTTGGAGTAGACCTGAATAGG
The DNA here is from genome assembly GCA_019636835.1 of Nitrospira sp. Classification (GTDB taxonomy): domain Bacteria; phylum Nitrospirota; class Nitrospiria; order Nitrospirales; family Nitrospiraceae; genus Nitrospira_D. Next base: position 1,726 of record JAHBWU010000084.1, on the reverse strand, counting down.
TCGCTGCGACACAGGCCAGCACCGTCACCAACATGATGGTTCGATTCCGAAGGGTAGTGACCAACAAGATAGGCAATACATATCCATACGCGCCGACGACGTTGGCCGGGGTGAATTCTTCAATGACCAGGATGATGAGAAAGCAGGCAGCCGCGATGGCAAGCACGAGGCGGTCACGATGCGTCATGACAGTCATCGACTCGCTCCGGCCGGACGAGAACCACAACTTCTGAATCGAGAACATCGATAACGAGTGGGTTTCCTCACGGAAGTACTTACACAAGAGGGCGGGTCAAACGCAACAGAGACGCGAGGTGTTCAAATCGACGGTCTTGGACCAATTCCTCCACGGTCAAACTCACCTTCCGACGCCAATTCGGGTGCTGGTCCACCGTTCCCGGTAGATTGGCCTGGCATCGGGTACCGATGACATCTTCAATATTGGCCAAGACGATCGACGCAGGGGTGCGGGCCAGATATTGAAGGATCGCTTCCATCAACTCGGTCGTCATCATCGGCACCTGTGTCGGATCATCCGGCACCCCTGATGGCAGGAGTCCTTCCGACTTCAATGCAGCGAGGATTCCCGCCTTTTCTCGATGCCGGTCCGCCCACATCGTATTTTGAGCCTCCTCCGATGGGAAGAGACCCAGCGCCGATCGAGTTTCGATATCCACGCCTTCCCAATACCCACTCAATGTCGGAAGATCGTGAGTTGTGACGACGGCAAGGGATTGAACGGGATAATGAGCCGGAGGCGTCCACTCCCCCCAGTGCTCTCGCTCAAAATAGAAAACTCGGTACGAAAAGACTCCGGTTGCTCCGAGTCGGTCGCGCACCCAATCGGGAACGGTTCCCAGATCTTCGCCGATCACCACGGCCTTTGCCCGCATACTTTCCAGCGCCAGGATCGCCAGCAGTTCGTCATCTCGGTAATGCACGTATGTCCCCCTCGCGGGTGGGAGACCACGCGGAATCCAAAACAGTCGAAAGAGCGCCATGACATGATCGATCCGTATCGCTCCTCCATACCGGAGATTATTGCGGAGCAATTCGATAAAATACCGGTACCCGCTCGCACGCAGACGCAATGGATCAAGTGGAGAAAATCCCCAATTTTGTCCTTCGGGGGCAAACGCATCGGGAGGCGCGCCACAATCGGCCTTGAACGCTAGGACTTCTTGATGCAACCACCCATCGGCGCCGTAGCGATCGCTTCCCAGAGCAAAGTCATGGTACAAGCCGATCGGCATACCGGCCTCATGCGCCTTCTTCACCGCCTCCCGCAACTGTTCCGAGGCCAGCCATTGCAGATATTGAAAGAATCGTACACGTGGCATCTGCCGACGCCGGAACTCTTCCAAGCTGTCCGACCTCCGAGCGCGATAGGGCTCCGGCCAGTCCTCCCAGATCATCGACGCCGAAGATGCAGACAGCCGTTCCTCCTCCAGAGCTTGAAACAACGCATAGTGCGCCAGGGATTCCCCCTCTCGCTCCGTGAAGTGATGAAAGCTTTTCCCCCGATCAGTCTTCGGTTTCAATTCCGGTTCGACGCCTTCGAAGTTGTCCCGCAGAAATGTCCGATAGCAGATCTCGAGGACCTCGCGTTTCGTCGACTTCACCGCGTCGTAATCCACGAACTCGCATCGCCGAGCCGCTTCGATTCTTGCACGAAATGAGGGATCGATAAGCCGGCTTTGCACATCCGGACCCATCCAGCACTCTG
>JAHBWU010000083.1 GCA_019636835.1 Nitrospira sp. | reverse complement strand
ACATGGGCATCGACATCCGTCTCTTGATCGTGCGCTCAAGAGACAACTCGACAAGATCGCCCACTCAACGTTTCTGGGTCTCTCCAATCCTCCGGCTATCGAGCTGGCGCGCGAGTTGATCCGGATCGCGCCGAAGGGACTCACACGTGTCTTCTATTCGGACAACGGTTCTACTGCGGTGGAAGTTGCGCTAAAGATGGCTGTCCAATATTGGCAGCAGCGGCGGCCTGAGGCCGGACCCAAAAACACTTTCCTCCATCTCAAGCTGGCCTATCATGGGGATACGATCGGCGCCATCAGCGTCGGCAACATCGAGCTGTTCCACGCTCGCTTCAAGCCGCTGCTCTTTCCAACTCTTGAGGCGGAACCGCCCCATTGTTACCGCTGTCCGCTTAACCTGACCTATCCCACTTGTCGAATGGCTTGTATCGATCCGATTGAACAGATCCTCAAGAGCCGCCATCGAGAGTTAGCCGGGTTCATCATTGAGCCGCTGATGCAAGCAGCTGCCGGGATGATTCCCCAACCAGCTGGCTACTTAAAACGAATCGGTGAGCTCTGTGCGAAGTACGATGTATTATTGATCGCCGATGAAGTGGCGACGGGATTCGGACGAACGGGCAGCATGTTCGCCTGCGAGCACGACGGGGTAACGCCGGACCTGATGGCCATCAGCAAGGGGCTCACCGGCGGGTATATGCCGCTCGCAGCAACCTTGACCACCGATGAGATCTACAAAGGTTTTCTTGGGACCTACGACGAGTTCAAAACTTTTTTCCATGGGCATAGCTTTACCGGCAATCCATTGGGCTGTTCCGTGGCCCTCGCCAATCTCCAAGTCTTTCGCCGGGAAAAGACGCTGTCTCGCTTGTCTTCAAAGATCAAAATGCTGACCCAACGGCTGAGTCAAATTGCTGAAATGCCCAATGTCGGCGACATCCGTCAACGTGGGTTCATGGTGGGAATCGAATTAGTTAAAGATAAGAAGACCAAAGCGCCCTACCCGCTCAGCGTCAAGGCCGGCCACCGCGTAGCCTCGATCGCGCGGACAAAAGGGCTGATCTTGAGACCCATCGGCAATGTACTCGTCCTCATGCCGCCGTTATCGACATCCGCTGAGGAATTAAAAAAAATGGTGGAAATCCTCAAAGAATCCGTGGAGACTCTGTTCATCGACTGAGTGTCGTTTCGATACTCCACGAATCCATCAGGAGAACATCAAACCACATGCAGACTTGTGATTTTCTCGTCATCGGGGGCGGGGTGATCGGTCTCAGCATCGCCCGTGAACTCCGTAGACGTCGGCCGGACGCCCGGGTGTTGTTGATCGAAAAGGAACCCTCGTGTGGAGCCCATGCCAGCGGGCGTAATAGTGGAGTGCTCCATGCAGGTTTCTATTACTCCCCTGACAGCCTTAAAGCGAAGTTTACCCGCCTCGGAAACGAGCGACTCACCTCCTATTGTGAGGAAAAGCGAATCCCCCTCAATAAATGCGGCAAGCTCGTCGTCGCAAAGGATGCAGCGGATTTACCGTCGCTCGATGAATTATTCCGGCGCGGTCAACTCAACGGCATTGAGCTCAAGCCTCTTACGGAGGCGGAAGCCAAATCGATAGAACCGCGTGTCAAAACATACCAACGAGCTCTCTTTTCGCCTCGCACGTCGACGGTCAGTCCACTTCAGGTCGTCAACGCGATGCAGCAAGATGCACTCCATGAGGGTATTCAGATTCAGTGCGGCACGGCCTATCGGGGACGAGACGACCGAAAAGTTCGGACGAACCAAGACAGCATCCAAGCGGGATATGTGATCAATGCGGCGGGGCTGTATGCCGACAAAATCGCCATGGACTATGGATTCTCGGAAAAGTATCGCATCCTGCCTTTTAAGGGCCTCTACCTCTACTCCGATGAATCACCGGGGGCGATCCGCACCAATATTTACCCTGTTCCAGATCTCAGGAATCCGTTCCTGGGCGTCCACTTCACGATCACGGCCGACGGAAAAGCCAAGATCGGTCCCACCGCCATTCCGGCTTTGTGGCGCGAGAATTATGAGGGGTTCGGGAACGTCAACTTCCGTGAATTCGTCGAAGTCGCGAGCCGAGGACTCGGGCTCCTGACTGGGGCTGGATTCGATTTCCGACGCTTGGCGATGGAGGAGATAGCCAAATACTCGCGGAGCAAGATGGTGTCGCTTGCCTCGCTACTCGCCGAGGGCGTGGCCGAGCGTAACTATCGAACATGGGGCCGTCCCGGAATTAGAGCCCAGCTGCTCGACATCACGAAGAAAAAACTTGAAATGGATTTCGTCCTGGAAGGCGACAACCACTCCATGCACGTGCTCAACGCCGTGTCTCCCGCCTTTACCTGTTCGCTCCCATTCGCAAGCTATGTCTGTGATCATATCGACAAAGCGATGAGATGAGGATGCTGCAAAACTCCTCCAGCGTCGTTCTCGCATCGCTCAAGGCCTCAACGTACCACCCACGTACGCCTCAGTCTTTCGCTTCGCTGTGGCCTTGCTGGGCGAAATTTTTCAGCATCCTCTAAGATCCTTCGTCGTGTGTGTGACTCACTCGTGGTGCGCTCACATAGACCGGTTTGCACGAGCCTTAGGCTACCTCCCTTCAACAGAGCCGCACCTCTTCGCCAACGTTGACTTGCAGGCTTTGGGCTGCATTTTCTTCTTGGAGAAAGATTTCCAAGGTCCCACTGCTGTTGATCAATGCAGATGGAGTCTGACGACTCCCTTGGCTGTAGCTTCCGACCAATTCGCTGATGACGTACGTGCCGATATGGATCTCCACGGTTTGTCCCATTGCGGCGCGGAATTCCCGAACCTGCCGCGCTGTAATATTGGAAATGAGATTTCCGAACCGATCAACGGAGACGATCTTCCCGATCAGCAGCTCCTCGTGCCAAACCGGGATCGCCACGGAACGTCGAATCGGATCATCGACCACCGGCCCAAAAAATGTCGGGGGGACTCCTTTACTCAACCAGGCGGCAGCCGGCGCGAATACGTCTCGACCGTCAAAGGTCGACCCGACCGTTTCCAAACGATACTGTGGACTGTTGATCTGCCACACCTTCGCCCCGACATCCTGCTCCAGGACTTCGGTGAACAACCCGTTGTCCGGACCGATAAAAAACGAGCCGGCCGCAGAAACGAGTAATGCCCGACGCTCCGTCCCGACTCCGGGATCGACCACGGCCACATGAATGGTCCGCTCCGGGAAATAGCGATAGCAGGACTTCAGAAAGTACCCGGCTTCTTGGATCTGGTGGGAGGCGATTTGGTGCGAGAGATCGACGATGGCGGCGGAGGAATTGATCGACAGAATCACCCCCTTCATGCTTGCCACAAAACAATCACGTTCGCCGAAATCCGTCAGCAGCGTGATGAGGGGGCGTGCGTCCGGCACGTCAGAATTCCTCGAATTTGATCTCCACAACCTCGTACTCGACCATCTTGACGGGCGTCTTCACTTCCACAAAATCTCCGACACGCTTACCGATGAGCGCGCGACCGACAGGGGACTGTACGGAGATCTTGTTGAATTTCATATCGGCTTCATCCTGCCCGACCAAGGTGTATTGTTTTCTCGATTGGGACTCCTGCTCGACGACCAACACGGTCGCGCCGAAGACGACCGTCTCGGTGGTGCGTCCGGCGGTTTCCACCACACGGGCGTCCGCGAGCTTCGTCTCGAGTTCGGAGATGCGTGACTCAATAAACCCTTGGCGCTCTTTGGCGGCGTCATACTCGGCGTTCTCACTGAGATCGCCGTGTGCTCTGGCCTCCGCAATCGCTTCGATCACTTTCGGCCGCTCAATCTTGCGCAAACGATCCAATTCCGCCTTCAGCGCATCATAGCCTTTCTTCGTAATTGGGGTCGGCATGCTCTGGTCGCTCCTGAGAGGATGTTGCAAAAGCCCGTCAGCTTCGTTCTCGCATCGCTCAAGGCCTCAACGTACCACCGGGCAAGAGCTGCCAGAGCAGCTCGGGGCGGGTGGGTGAGAAAAATTACGCCTCAGCCTTTCGCTCACTGCGGCCTTGCTGAACAAGCCTTTCCAGCATCCTCTAATTTAGGTCCGATGATATTCTTGTAGCGTGCGAATTGCTAAGCCCTTTTTGGCGGTCGCTTCGATGCCCATCACGGCCGCATGGGCACCTCTCATGGTCGTGAAATACGGAACGCCTCGGTGGAGAGCCTCCCGCCTGATGGACAACGAATCCAAGTGAGCAGAAGCGGTCCGCACCGTGTTGATGACGAGCGCAATCGTTCCATTCTTTATATGATCGACAATATGCGGTCGTCCTTCTTTCACTTTATTGACCGTACTCACTTCAACCCCGTGTCCTCTCAGATAGTCGGCTGTTCCGCTGGTCGCTTGAATCTGAAACCCGAGCGCACACAACCGCTTCGTGAGATCCAACGCGACAGGACGATCGGATTGCTTCACGCTCACGAAGGCAGTTCCCGATCTCGGGAGGACGGCTCCGGCTCCCGCTTGGGACTTTGCAAACGCCCATCCGAAATCTCCGTCGATGCCCATCACTTCTCCGGTCGATTTCATTTCAGGCCCGAGCAGCACATCGACCCCGGGAAATTTATTGAACGGAAAGACCGCTTCTTTGACCGAGAAATGTTCCGGAAGAGGAGCATCCGTAAAGCGCAGTTCCTTAAGTGTTGTCCCCATCATCACCTTCATCGCCAACTTGGCGAGCGGTACGCCGATCGCTTTACTCACGAACGGCACGGTGCGAGATCCTCGAGGGTTGACTTCGAGCACATAGATGGTCCGGCCTTTGACGGCAAACTGTGCATTCATCAGTCCGACGACGCCGAGTTCCAGCGCCAACAAGCGCATTTGCCGCTCGATGTCGCGCACAATGGGCTTGTCCAAAGTATATGGAGGCAGCGAACAGGCTGAATCGCCGGAATGAACCCCGGCTTCTTCGATATGCTCCATGATTCCCGCAACCACCACGGTTTCGCCGTCCGAAATCGCATCGGCATCGACTTCGATGGCATCGGCCAGGTACTTATCGATCAATACCGGATGATTGGGTGACGCCTTGACCGCTGAGCGCATGTACTCCAGCAAGCCGGCTTCGTCATACACAATCTGCATTGAACGTCCACCCAACACGTAGGACGGACGGACCATAACCGGATAGCTGATCCGTCCGGCGATCTGCACCGCTTCCTCGATCGATCGGGCGGTTCCGCTTTCCGCTTGTTTTAAGCCCAACCTATTCAGGAGATCCCGAAATCGTTCTCTGTCTTCCGCCAAATCGATGGCATCGGGACTGGTACCAAGAATCCTGACACCGGCTTTCGAGAGCGGAAGCGCAAGTTTCAAGGGTGTCTGTCCGCCGAACTGTAAGACGACTCCGATCGGCTGCTCCCGATGGACAATGTTAAGGACATCTTCATGCGTAAGCGGCTCGAAGTACAGCCGATCCGACGTATCGTAATCCGTGCTCACAGTCTCCGGGTTACAGTTCACCATGATCGTATCGATCGCTTCTTCTCGAAGCGCCATCGCCGCATGAACACAGCAATAGTCGAACTCGATCCCTTGTCCGATCCGATTGGGGCCTCCGCCGAGAATCACGACTTTTTGTCGATCCGACGGCCTGGCTTCGCACTCCATGCCGTACGTGGAATAGAGATACGGCGTCTGCGCCTCAAACTCCGCAGCACACGTGTCAACCCGCTTATAGGTGACCCCCCGCGACCCTCGTTGCGTACGCGCTTTTTGGACCGTCGTCGCTTCACATCCGAGCAATTGCGCGATCCGATCATCAGAAAATCCAAGCTCTTTCGCGTCCCAGAGCAACTCACCGTTCAGGACGGTCGCCGGGTCGGCGGCATGACCGACGAGCATTCGTTCAAAGTCCACCAGCTGTCTGACTTGTTCTAAGAACCAGGGATCTACCTTTGTCGTTGTAAACAGTTCTGTATCCGTGAATCCTAGACGCATGGCATCGGCCACGTACCATAGTCGTTCCGGTAATGGTGTCCGCAGGACCCGGCTGAGCTTCTCGATCGCTTCCAGCCGGTTAAACGAAGCCGGGATACCTCGATCAAGTCCGAACCGGGAGACCAACCCATTCAGTTCCAATTCCAGGGAGCGAATGGCTTTCTGCAAAGATTCCTTGAAGGTGCGCCCGATCGCCATCACCTCTCCGACCGACTTCATCTGCGTGGTCAAGGTCGGATCAGCACCCTTGAACTTCTGAAAGGCAAATCTGGGGATCTTCACCACGACATAGTCGATCGCCGGTTCAAACGATGCCTTCGTGACGCCGGTGATGTCATTGGTGATCTCATCCAGCGTGTATCCGATGGCCAACTTGGCGGCGATCTTCGCGATCGGAAATCCGGTCGCCTTTGACGCCAACGCGGAGCTTCGAGATACCCGAGGATTCATTTCAATGACGACCATCTCTCCATTGGCAGGGTTGATGCCGAATTGAATATTTGAGCCACCCGTATCGACCCCGATCTCTCGGATGATACGAAGGGCCGCGTCCCGCATCCGTTGGTATTCTTTATCGGTCAATGTCATGGCCGGCGCGACCGTAATACTGTCTCCTGTGTGCACGCCCATCGGATCGAAGTTTTCAATCGGACACACGATGACGACGTTGTCCTTCAGATCACGCATGACCTCCAATTCGTACTCTTTCCACCCAATGACCGATTCTTCGATCAGCACCTGACTGACCGGACTCATGGTCAGGGCCCAATCGATCAGCCTCTCGAATTCCTCCCGATTATAGGCGATGTTTCCGCCGGTTCCTCCCATAGTGAAGGACGGACGAATGATTGCAGGAAAGCCGACGGTATCGAGAACGGTCAGTGCTTCCTGTCGCGTGTGCGCCGTACCGCTCTTAGGCACCCGCAGGCCGATTCGATGCATCGCTTGCTTGAATGCCTCACGATCCTCCGCTTTATGAATGGCCTCCGCTGAAGCGCCGATGAGAGCAACCCCGTATTTCTCGAGGACTCCTCGCTTCACCAATCCCATGGTGGTGTTGAGGGCCGTTTGCCCACCCATGGTCGGAAGCAAGGCATCCGGGCGATCCCGATCGATCACCTTCTCCACCACGTCCAAGGTAATCGGTTCGATATATGTCCGATCAGCCATTTCCGGATCCGTCATGATCGTCGCCGGATTGCTGTTGATGAGGATGACTTTATAACCCTCCGCTTTCAGCGCTTTGCAGGCCTGTGTGCCGGAATAATCGAACTCACAGGCCTGGCCGATGACAATCGGTCCCGAACCGATCATGAGGATTGACTGAATGTCCGTACGTTTAGGCATGGTGTCTTAATAGTCGGATCAGCTCGGTGGGAGATCAGGCGGTCCGATCAGCGGATGATATGGAGCCGGCTCAGGCGGCTCACCACCCTGCGTTTGGTGGTAGTACTTCAAGGCTTCAGGTAACCAGGCTTCAATCTGGTTGATACGCGACAGATCGGAAGGATGGGTGGAGAGAAACTCCGGAATATTATGCTGTGATCGAAAACAGACCTTGTCGATCATCTGCCTGGGACACCCGCTCATCCGTTCCCAAAACGGAACCGCTTCCCGGGGATCATAGCCGGCCTGCGCCATCAGTTTGAGTCCGATGTAGTCGGCTTCAGATTCCTGCTTTCTCCCGAACGGCAAAGAGACCCCGACCCCGTAGGCACTCATCGCAGCCATCGCCGCATCCGGGCGTCCGACGGCAGCTCCTGCTGCCAGCGCACCGACCTGCCCGATCGTTTCAAGAATGCTTCGGCTATAGCGCTCCGCCCCATGACGCTGGAGCGCATGCGCCACTTCGTGGCCGATGACGGTCGCCAAACCGTCTTCATTCTTCGTGAGCTTCAGTATCCCCGTGAAGACGGCTACCTTACCACCAGGCAACGCAAACGCATTGATCATACGGTCATCTCGAATAATAGCGAACTCCCATTGGTACTCCGGTTTATTGGCGACTGCTGCAATTCGCTTACCGACTCGGTTGACCAATTCATTTAACTCAGGATCATCACTTATCGGAGCCTTACGGAGCAACTCACGATAGGCGCTGATACCCATCGCAATTTCTTTCTCCTCAGATATATAGATGAACTGATCACGCGCCGTTCCCGGCGCACGGACGCATCCTTCCAGAGTTGAAATGACGCCGCTCGCTGTAGCCATGCCTAGGAGGCAAGACAGCCGCAACATCCCTTGAGCGCCGCGTAAAAGTAGCGCACGACGGTTGACGGGCTTCAAAAAAAATGTGTCGATCTCCCGATCTGCCGGTTGTGCCATCTTGGATCCTTAGATCGAAGCCGATCATCTGTATTACCTTTCATAGTACCATTCATAAGATAGGCATTTCCCTTGCTCTACGGCATCCACAAGTACATGAACTGGGGAGTTCCCCCTCGGACAAACGACACAAGATCGAGATCGGCAAGACCGGCGAGCCCGTTCGGCACAAACAATTTGGAGTACACGTTGTTGGAGTATTCACCTGGACGTTGGTACGTCACGACTCGGGCTTCCGTTAGGCCGGCTTTTTTCTTGGCTAATGCGATCGCGTCTTCGAGATAACCGATCTCATCGACCAAACCAGCCGCTTTTGCTTGCTCCCCGGTATAGATTCGTCCATCAGCCAATCGTTTGATCTGCTCCATCTGTAAATTGGATCGACCCTCCTGCACGATGTTCAAGAAGCGCTGATAAAACGAATCGATCAGTCCTTGGAAGATGGCTCGTTCTTCTGTCGTCATGGTCCGAAACGGCGAACCCATATCTTTGCGAGGACCCGATGTCACCGCCGTCGCCTCCACCCCCACTTTCTCTAAGAGTCCTCGCGCATTGATGGTGAGCATAATCACGCCGATACTGCCGGTCACGGACGAAGGATGCGCCAGTACCGTGTCCGCCGCCGCAGCGATATAGTAGCCCCCTGATGTGCCCAGATCCATGATGGATGCCACAATGGGGACCTTGCGACTGGCTTTGAACATTTTCAGCTCGTGATAAATAATGTCCGACGCCGTCACCGTTCCGCCAGGTGTATTGATGCGAAGCACAACAGCTTTGACATTCTCATCCTTTGCGGCCCGGGTCAGCTGTTCTTTCACACTCGCAATCATACTGGGTGTGGTCCGGAATCCCTCTTTATCCTGAGAACTAATCACTCCGGAAATTTCAATCAGCAGCACTTTTGCTTTGCCGGTGCCGTCGACCTGAGTTTCTTGCAGAGGCCCAGGGCCTGGAAACAGAGGAAAATTGAATGTGCAGCCAGACAGCACCAGTCCGATCACCCCAATGACGAAACGATTATGCATGATGGGTCTCCATAAGATGCACGAATTCATCAAACAAGTAGGCAGCGTCATGAGGACCCGGCGCGGCCTCCGGGTGGTATTGGACGGAGAAGACCGGATGATCCAGACAGGCCATCCCCTCGATTGAGTAGTCGTTCACGCTGACATGGGTGAGCGACAGTTTTCCATGGCGAGTGTCGATCACCGGCGGAAACTTCGGTATTTCAAGAAGTGGCGTGGGACCCTGCACGGCGAAATTATGGTTTTGCGATGTAATTTCAACTTTTCTCGTCCGAAGATCCATCACGGGGTGATTCGCCCCATGGTGACCGAACTTCAGCTTATAGGTCTTGAGGCCGAAGGCCAAGCAGAGAATCTGGTGGCCCAAACAAATACCAAAAATCGGATAACGTCCGATCAATTTTTCCATTGCCTTCGCGGCATAGGGAAGGCCTTCCGGATCTCCTGGACCGTTTGAGAGGAAAATGCCGTCGGGCTTGAGTACCTCAACTTCAACAGCCGATGTCGCAGCAGGCACCACCGTCACCTGACAGCCGACATCCACCAATCTTCTTAGGATATTGTGTTTGATGCCGAAATCATAGGCCACGACTCGCCAGGGCTTGGACGTTACGCATGTACCACCGCTTGCCGATGGCGCCCAATCACCGGTCCCCGTCGTCCAATCATATGGACGTGCGCAAGTGACCGCGGTAGCCAAATCTCGACCGATGATGCTGGGAGCTTGCCTGGCTTTCCCTACAGCCCGATCCGGGTCGAGATTGAGGTGCGTGATGAATCCCTGCTGCGACCCATGCTCGCGCAGGTGCCTCGTTAAGGCTCTCGTATCGATCCCTTCGATCGCGACGACCTTTGCCTCCTTTAATGATTCCTGAAGCGTCTGCTTGCCCCGCCAGTTACTGACAAGGCGGCTGGCTTCCATGACCACGAACCCTTCTGCCCAGGCTCGACGAGATTCTACATCTTCAGGCGTGATCCCATAGTTGCCGATATGGGGACAGGTCATCGTGATGATCTGCCCCTTATAGGACGGATCGGTCAGTATCTCCTGATAGCCGGTCATGGCGGTATTAAAAACGACCTCCCCAACCGTCTCACCCTCATAGCCGAGAGCGCGGCCTTCGAACACCGTTCCATCCGCCAGTACCAACAATGCTTTTTTCACAGTCACCTTCCACTCCGATCGAGCGATCGTTTTGCCTTGATTCCGATGAGTGCTATGCCCAAGAGAAGGTTGAGCATGTACAGGGCTCGGATCGGCAGCAGGACACGAAACAGCCCTTCCAAAGCCGCTTTTCTGGCCGTCTCGTCCTTCGTCGCGAATGCTTGCGCTTGGAGCGCCACAGCATTGGGGTGCAGAACCGCAATAATGAGACCGGCGATCATCACCATGACGGCCAGAACGATCATCTCACTCCGACCGACCGCTATGATCGGATCCCCACTCCACCGACGATACCAGAGTGCAACACAAAGAATGGTACCGGCTCCGATGACAAAACGATGATAGCTTTCGAACGCACGGGTCAAAAACATACCTCCGGAATCCTGTCCTCCGAATGTATTGAACACTGCCGGGATCACCGCTCCGCTCAATACGATCATGCCTCCAATCCAAACGGCGAGCGCAAGCCACTCAAGCGCAAGACACCCAACCATCCCCCAGCGGGGCAACCATCGCACAGCACTACCGCTCCACCGGATCGGTCTCGAACACTACTCTGCCGCCCACAATAGTTGTATGCACTCGCCCTTTCATCTTCCACCCCACGAAGGGCGTATTGCGGCTCTTGGATCGGAACTTGGACGGATCGACTTCCCACGGTTCTTGTTGATCGACGATGACGACATCGGCATCTGCTCCGACCGCCAGAGTCCCTTTCTTGAGTCCGAACGCCGCGGCCGGAGCCGAGGTCAGCTTCTGGACCGCTTGTTCCAGAGACAGAACCCCTTCCTCCACCAATCCCAACGTCAGCGGTAGCGCAGTCTCAAGTCCGACGATTCCGAATGGGGCCTCCGTGAAATCCTGCTGCTTCTCCTGCGTAGCATGAGGAGCATGGTCGGTCGCAATCACATCGATCGTGCCGTCTCGCAAGCCCTCCTTGATTGTCTGCACATCGGTCCAAGTGCGCAATGGAGGGTTCATTTTGGCGTGGGTATTGTAGCCGCGCACCAATTCTTCCGTGAGTATGAAGTGATGGGGGCAAGCCTCCGCTGTCACCTGAATCCCGCGGCCCTTCGCCTCCCGCACCATTCGAACCGACCCGGCTGTGCTGATGTGTGCAAGGTGAAGGCGTGCTCCCGTCAGTTCCGAGAGCGAGAGATTGCGCGCGACCATCACATCTTCAGCCGCCGCTGGGATACCCGGTAATCCAAGCTCGGTCGAAACCAACCCTTCATTCATACAGCCGCCTTCCGCCAGATGCAGGTCTTCGCAATGGTCGACGACCGTTAGATCGAATGCCAAGGCATATTCCATCGCTCGCCGCATCACCAGGCTGTTCATCACAGGCTTGCCATCGTCGGAGATGGCCACACAGCCGGACCTCCGCAGGTCACCGATCTCCGCCAGTTCCTTCCCTTCCGATCCTTTTGTGATGGCGCCGACCGGCAGCACGTTTGCAAGGCCGGCCAACCGTGCTCGTTCCAATATAAATTCTGTGACGGCCTGATTGTCGTTCACCGGGTTTGTGTTGGGCATGCAACAGACCGTCGTAAATCCTCCCGCAACTGCCGCAGCACTGCCGCTCTGAATCGTTTCCTTGTACTCGAACCCCGGTTCGCGAAAATGGACGTGCAAATCAACGAACCCCGGCATCACAAGCTTCCCATGGGCTTGAATGGTCCGGCCGTCGGCGGGTGCGGTAAGGTTTGGACCCACTGCGGTTATCTTGCCGTTGTCGATCAGTAGATCCGCGATGCCGACAAACCGGCCTGGATCAATGATGCGACCACCTTTAATCAAAATCGACACGCAACGCTCCTCTCTGACGGATCATCGGTATCCGCTAATTTGCTCCGGACATGAGGTACAAAATTCCCATGCGCACCGCCACACCGTTCGCCACTTGATCGAGAATCACCGAGGACAGACTATCGGCAACATCCGGGGCGATTTCCACTCCTCGATTGATTGGTCCTGGGTGCATGACGATGGCTCCGCCGTCGGCCAACCGCACCCGCTCGGCGGTCAGGCCATAGAGCCGAGAGTACTCCCGAATCGTGGGAAACTGTGCGCGCCCTTGCCGCTCCAGCTGCAGTCGAAGCATCATAATGACATGGACGTCGCGCAGCCCTTCATCCATGTTGTAGTACACCTTCGCCCCCAGCTTCTCCACGCCACGCGGCATCATCGTCGGCGGTCCCACCAGACGCACTTCGGCACCCAGCTTGAGAAGCGCGTAGATATTCGAACGCGCCACGCGGCTGTGCGACACATCGCCGACGATCGCCACGCGCAATCCACGGAAATTCATCCCCCGTTGCCGGATCGTGTACAGATCGAGCAAGGCTTGCGTCGGGTGCTCATGCCATCCATCGCCTGCGTTGATGACCGACGACTTGACGCCGTTCGCCAGCGTTTCAGCGGCTCCGGCCGAAGAGTGGCGCAGCACGATGATGTCCGCCTGCATCGCTTCAATATTCCGAGCCGTGTCAAGAAGTGTTTCCCCCTTCACCACGCTGCTGGAGGAGGGAGAAAAGTTGATTACATCGGCGCTCAGACGCTTGGCTGCCAACTCAAAGGACGTGCGGGTTCTGGTGCTCGGCTCAAAGAAGAGATTCACGACGGTCTTGCCTCGGAGGGCCGGCACTTTCTTAATCTCGCGTCCGGTCACTTCCTTGAAGGAATCCGCCGTGTCCAGGACGAGCATGATCTCATCCACGGACAACGGGGCGAGACTCAGCAGATCTTTGCGCTTGAGACTCATGGGACCTCCGCTTCAGGATTTTAGGATGACCACGCGGTCATCCTCCCCATCTTCGTCCAACAACACCTGGACCTGCTCATCCCGAGAGGTCGGCAGATTTTTTCCGATGTAATTCGCTTTGATCGGCAGTTGCCGATGGCCACGATCGACCAGCACTGCGAGTTGGATTTCTTCCGGACGTCCCAAGTCCATGAGCCCATCCATCGCCGCCCGTATCGTTCTCCCGGTGAACAAGACATCGTCGACAAGTACGACGACTTTATTTGTCATGTCGAACGGCACGGAAGTCTTTCTCAGGATCGGTTGATTTTTGCGCAATGCCAGATCATCGCGATACAACGTAATATCCAATTCACCGATGGGAACCAGTACGCCTTCGATACTGTGAATACGCTTGACGAGTCGATGGGCGAGATGCACCCCACCAGTCCGTATTCCCACCAGCGCCAGATCGTGTACCCCTTTATTCCGCTCTAAAATCTCGTGCGCGATGCGCATCATGGCGCGGGAAATATCACCCGCATCCATAATCAGCTTTTTATCGTTCCGTTCCACCGATTTGTTCATAGGAGTCGTCATGGTCAGGTGGCGGCCAGGTTCTTGCCGAAATCCAGGCATAAAAAAACCTTCTCACTATGCCATGGTGAGAAGGTCGATTTATCACCGGTCGTGGCCGGACTGAAATTCATATTGGCTCCTTGCTCACCTCACTGGATGAGCATTAAAGGTTTTGTCATCCTACTGAAACACTTGAAAGCTGTCAAGTATTCATGTCGCTGGTCAGACCGCCTAAACTTAGAAAAGGAATCTCTCAGACGTGACGCTACCCCTCGTTTCGACACAAGGATTTAGGCGGCTGGTTTGGATCGGATCGATCATCGCAGGTGATTCTTGTAGATCTTCCCGTCCTTCATAATCACGACGAAGTTTTTCGCTGGATCCTCGATCAGTTTGATATTCTCTAACGGATTGCCTTCGACCAGAAGTAGATCCGCCAATGCCCCTTCTTCAACCACGCCTAATTTTCCGGGATACGGATTTCTTGAGCCGGACATCGCCAGCAGCTCCGCATTGGTCGAAGTCGCCATCGTCAGCGCCTCAGCAGCTGTATACCAACGGGTGAGGTTGACCAGCTGCGTACCTTGACGAGCCGTTAGATTCGGATCGAACAGGGCATCCGTGCCGAAAGCCACCTTGACCTTGTGTTGCTTCGCCCATTTGTAAGCCTGGTCGGTACCAGCCACCATCTGTGCGTGCTTGGCGGCGCTGGCCGGGTTGGCGTACGAGGTGGCGTCCTTCTTTAGCGTGAATGGTTGCAAGCTGAGCCAGATCCCTTTCTCCCCAAGAAATTTGACCGTCTCCTCATCGAGCAACTGGCCATGCTCGATGCACTTGACCCCGGCTTCGACCGCCTGCCGCACCGCGTTAGGTGTGTAGGCATGGACCGTCACATAAGTGCCCCAGTTGGCT
>JAHBWU010000082.1 GCA_019636835.1 Nitrospira sp. | reverse complement strand
TCGTCACGTTGCAGATCATCTTGGGAGAAACGGCCCGGGAGCTGTACATCATCTATCCCTACAGCATGCTCGAGCCGATCAAAGAGAAACTCTATTCCGGCCTCGTATCCGATCATGTCGATCAAAACGGCGAGTGGACGCATCGTTTTCGAGAACGGTTACAAGACTGTCCGCTTCCGATCGCGGTCCGGCTGGGAACGGCCACCGTCACGGTGAAGGACGCCATGAATTTCTCCCCCGGTGACGTGATCTTGCTCGATCAGCACCCAGGAGATCCGCTCGATTGCTATGTCGAGGGGCATCACAAGTTCCAGGGTAGCCCGGGAATTTACAAGGGTAATCACGCGTGCCGGGTAACCAAAATAGTGAGCTAATCGCGACACTACCGAGAGAGGGACCATGGCTGAATCAGATTCCGCGACTCGTGCCGAATCGCAGACGACCGGTAGCCAATCCCCGCAACCGGCCTCGTTTCCGCCCGTCCAACAGACGGAAACGGGAGGAACTCCGAAGAACATCGATTTTATCCTGGATATTCCAATGAGCGTCACCGTGTATGTCGGATCCACGAAGATGGCCATTCGGGATCTGTTGCAACTGGCTCAAGGCTCCGTCATCGAACTGGATAAACTGGCGGGTGAGCCGATGGAAGTGATGGTGAACAACAAACTGGTTGCGCGCGGTGAAGTGGTGGTCGTTAATGAAAAATTCGGCATTCGCTTGACGGATGTGGTCAGCGCGGCGGAACGGGTGCAGCAACTTCGGTGAATGATTCAAGGGAGAGGCCGTGATTGATCTGTGGGAGAGCCTATTCCGCACCGTCTCGGCCCTGGCCATCGTGCTGGTATTGATGGGGATCGTCACGGTGACGGTCCGGCGATTGATGGGGCAGCGCTTGGGGATCGCCGGCGGACGTCCTCTCGTTCGGGTCTTAGCCAGCAGCTACGTCGCTCCGCGCAAAACGATCGCCCTCGTGTCGGTTGCGGGAGAATATCTGATTGTTGGAATGACCGCGACCGATCTTGTCCCGTTGGGACGCATCAGCGATTCCGCAGAATTGCGCGAATTACTCGCTCTTGGCAGTGAGAAACCTTCCACGGAACCGGCGCCGCTCCCGCGGGACACCGTTCCCTCCTGGCTTCGACGTCTACCGCTCGGCGTCTTTCATCACGACAAGGGAATTCATGACTGATAAGCATGAGTCTCGCTCTCGCATATTGCCGGTGCTCATCGTCGGAGCAATGACGCTGCTCGTCATGTCGCCTTCAGAAGCGGCGGCGGTCGGCCCGTCTGTGAGCATCGATTTCGGCGCGGACGGCCCGAAACAAACCGCCGTGGTGATCCAGATCTTGATTCTTCTCACGGTGCTCTCCTTGGCACCGGCCTTATTCATCATGGTGACGTCCTTTACCAGGATCGTGATCGTACTGGCGTTCCTCCGGCAAGCGCTGGGAACGCAGGCGGTTCCCCCGAACCAAGTGTTGCTGTCCTTGGCGCTGTTCTTGACGATGTTTATCATGGCTCCGGTGGGCCAAGCCGTCTACAACAACGCCCTGCAACCGTTAATGGCCGAGCAGATCTCTTATGAAGACGCATGGAAGAAAGGCATCGAGCCGGTGCGGAGCTTTATGCTGCGTCAAGTGAGGGAGAAGGACCTCGAACTTTTTATCAAGTTGAGCCGCATGCCGAAGCCCGACCGGGTCGAGGACGTGCCGACGCAGGCGATCATCCCGGCCTTCATTCTGAGCGAGCTAAGGATTGCTTTCCAAATCGGGTTCCTCATCTACATTCCTTTTCTCATCGTCGATATGGTTGTCGCCAGCATTCTCATGTCGATGGGCATGATGCTCCTTCCGCCTGTCGTGATCTCTCTGCCGTTCAAGTTGATCTTGTTCGTATTGGCCGATGGCTGGTACCTGGTCGTGGGGTCGATGGTGCGGAGCTTTCAGTGAGAAACGCGTGCTTCGTGAAGCGTGAAGTGTATCTCGCAGTATTCTGACGAGCGACGTGTCACGAGATATGAAATACGAGGAGGGCCGGTCATGACGCCGGAAATCGTGACAGAACTGGGCAGGCAAGCGCTGGAAACGACGCTGTTGGTGGCGTCGCCGATTCTGGGGCTGAGTCTGTTCATCGGTCTCGCGATCAGTGCGCTCCAGGCGATGACCCAACTGAATGAAGCTACGCTCACATTTGTCCCAAAAGTGGTGGGCCTTTTTGTGGCGTTGTTGCTCTTTCTGCCATGGATGCTGAACGTCATGACCACCTACATGGCCAATCTACTAATGAACATTCCCAACTACATCCGTTAGCGAGACGCTGAAATGACTGGCAGCTTTGTTCTCACATCACTCAGACCCTCAACGTACCCCAGCGGGTACGCCTCGGGCCCTTGTTCGCTGCGGCCGCGCTGGACAGCCATTTTGAGCATCCCGCATGCAAGTACTTCTGTTGAATTCACAAGAGAGCGTTAAGACTATCGTGGCGTTGACGCAGACCATCCAGGTTGCCCTCCCGGAATCCCAAGCCTTCTTGGTCCTTATTTCCCGTATCGGCGGGCTGTTGGCGGCGTTGCCGGTCTTGAGCGGCCGGGCTGTTCCCATGAAAGTCAAAGTGGTTCTCGTTCTGGCGTTGGGAGTCCTATTGGCTCCCTTGGTCCCGCTTCCCGTCGTCCCCTATGATCCTGTCGCCTTGGCAGCCGGGCTCGTCAGTGAAATGGCCATCGGTTTGGCGATCGGCCTGGCCGTTCGATTATTTTTCAGCGCGCTGGACGTTGCCGGAGAGATGATCGGCGTGCAGATGGGGTTCGGCGTGGTCCAACTGTTCGATCCGGCGACGGCCGATCACACACCCATCATCGGCCAATACTTCACCCTCCTGGCGACTCTCATCTTTCTTTCGCTGAACGGACATCTGCTTTTGGTGGCCACGATTCTCTCCAGCTATGAGTCCATTCCGGCGTTCGGCGCGTCCCTCCCCGGAGGAATGGGAGACGACATCCTTCGTCTCTTTCAGCACATGTTCATGGTGGGGTTGAAATTGGCGGCGCCCGTACTCGTCGTCATTCTTCTGATCAATATTCTTCTCGCGCTTCTTGGACGTGCGGTCAGTCAGATCAACGTCTTTGTTCTGAGCTTCCCCGTCACCATCGCCGGAGGCTTGGCTGTGATGGGATTGTCCATCCCGTTTGTGGTGGAGCTTCTGGTTCGGGAAATCGAGCGACTCCAATTCACGATTCAGGGACTCATGAAAGCGCTGGGACATGGCTGAGGACCGGAGTAATAAGACAGAACCCGCGACGCCGAAACGCAAAGAGGAGGCGCGCAAGAAAGGGCAGATCGCCGTCAGTCGAGATCTGTCTACCGCGGCCATCCTCTTGAGCGGCATCGGACTGCTGGCGGCCATGCTGCCGGTCGGCGTTCAGAAAATGACGGAGATGACCCGGCAAGGGCTCACAGTCTCGTTCCCTTTCAACTTCCATGAAGGGATGTCGATCGAGGAGGTGTACGCGATCGTCATTCACGCCGGCATCACAGTGTTCACGCTGAGTCTCCCGGTCGTGATGGGCATTCTGGTGATGGGGAGCGCGGCGTCGTTGCTGCAAACAGGGTTGTTGTGGCGTGCCAATGCCGTTCAACCGGATATCGAACGTATCAGCCCGATCAAGGGGCTTTCCCGGTTGTTTTCGCTGCGTTCTGTGATGGAGCTCGTGAAGGGGTTGCTCAAGATCGCGATCGTGACGGGTATCAGCCTTTGGGTGGCACGGTACGACGTGCTGCAGATTCCGGGGTTGATCGAATTCGATATCGGCACCGTGCTCCAAGTCACTGGAGGTCTCTCCTTGAAAGTGAGTTTGGCCGTCGCCGGCGCAATCGCGGTTCTGGCCGGGTTCGATTACTTCTACCAACGCTATGAGTGGGAGCGAAGCCTGCGGATGTCGAAGGACGAGGTCAAGGAGGAACACAAGGCCACGGAAGGCGATCCGCTGATCAAAAGTCGTGTGCGGACCATTCAGCGGGAGATGACGAAGAAGCGCATGATGGCCGCCGTCAAGACCGCGGACGTGGTGATTACCAACCCGACACATCTGGCTGTTGCTCTGAAATATGACACCGCCACGATGGGAGCTCCGGTTGTGGTCGCCAAAGGGGCCGGCTTGGTCGCTGAACGGATTCGTGAGTTGGCTCGACATCACAGAGTGCCGGTCGTCGAACATAAATTCGTGGCCAGAACGCTGTTCAAACTCGTCGATATCGGCAAGGAAATTCCCAACGAGCTGTACCGTGCGGTTGCGGAAATCCTGGCGTTTGTCTATCGCGCCAGAGGGATGACCCCGTGAACATTTCGTAGGTTCAACGACTATGGCAACGGCAATAGAACCGATGGAACGAAACCAGCTGATCAAGCATCCGGACGTCGTCATATCCGTCGGGGTGGTGGCCATTCTGATGGTGATGCTGTTGCCGTTGCCTCGATTTCTGCTCGATTTGTTGTTGAGCTTCGACATCACCTTGTCGGTCGTGATCTTGCTCGTCGGACTTCAAGTCCGGCGTCCGATCGAGTTCTCGGTGTTTCCGTCGATCCTTTTAATGATCACCTTGTTCAGGCTGTCCCTCAACATTGCATCCACGCGGCTCATTTTGCTGCATGGCAACGAAGGGGCTGGGGCGGCCGGCGAAGTCATTCGGGCCTTCGGAAACTTTATCGTGGGAGGCAATTACACGGTCGGCTTGGTGGTGTTCTCCATTCTCGTCATCATTAACTTTGTCGTGGTGACGAAGGGTGCCGGACGTGTGGCCGAGGTCGCCGCCCGCTTCACATTGGATGCCATGCCCGGGAAGCAAATGAGTATTGATGCGGATCTGAATGCCGGGCTGATCAATGAGGCGGATGCGCGCCGCAGGAGACGGGAGATTGCGGAAGAGTCCGACTTTTACGGTGCGATGGACGGCGCCAGCAAGTTTGTTCGAGGAGATGCCATCGCAGCCGTCATTATCATACTCGTCAATATCATCGGTGGATTGGCGATCGGTATCCTGCAACAAGGCATGAGTCCGGGACTCGCGGCTCAAACGTATACAATCCTGACCGTCGGTGAGGGATTGGTGGCGCAGATTCCCGCCCTAATCGTTTCGACTGCGGCCGGTATCGTGGTGACTCGCGCCGCCTCGGAAACGGATTTGGGAGACCAGATGACTCGACAGCTGTTGATGTCCCCCAAACCGGTGGGCATTGCCGCGGGTATTCTTCTCGCGCTTGGATTGGTGCCGGGACTTCCGCATGTGGCGTTCATAGTGCTAGGGAGCGCCGTCGCATGGATCGCCTACCACCTCCATCAACAGGAGCAGGTTCAAGCAGCCCCGGCTCCCACTCCCGTCACTCCGAAGGCTGAGGAAGGTCTGACCCGAGTCACCCCGCTCGACCTCATGGAAGTCCAGGTGGGATACGGATTGATAGGACTCGTCGAAGGAACGCAAGGCACCGCGCTGCTCGATCGGATTAAAGCGCTCCGGCGACAGTTTGCGGAATCGATGGGCTTTGTCGTGCCGCCCATTCATATACGGGACAATCTTCAGTTGCGCCCGAACGAATACGCCATCATTTTGAAGGGCGTGGAAGTGGCCAAGGCTGACGTCTTGCCGGGGCATCTGTTGGCGATCGATCCAGGTACCGGTCAGCGGGGTTTGGTGCAGGGGATCGCGACCAAGGAGCCCGCCTTCGGGTTGCCTGCGCTCTGGGTCCCGGAAGATGCCAGAGAACAGGCTCAAATGGCCGGGTATACCGTGGTTGATGCGAGTTCGGCGATTGCCACACATCTTTCTGAGTTGATCAAGCGCCACAGCCATGAATTGTTGGGACGGCAGGAAGTTCAAGCGCTGTTGGACGAAGTGGGAAAATCGCATCCGAAGCTGGTGGAAGAGCTCATTCCCACGCTCTTGCCGCTCGGAACGGTCGTCAGGGTTCTCGGGAACTTGCTCAAGGAGGGCATTCCAGTTCGAGATCTACGCTCGATTCTTGAGGCCATTTCTGATCAAGCCACAACCACCAAGGATGCTGAAGTCCTCACGGAGTATGCAAGGCAGGCATTGGCCCGGACCATCACCAAGCAGTATCAAGCACCTGACGGCAGTCTGCAGGTCATTACTTTGGACCCCCGACTGGACCGGTCGTTGGCGGAACAAGCGGCGGCATTGCCGCCTGGGGCTACGTTGAACCTTGATCCTACCGTCTCTCACAAGCTGTTAACCGGTCTCAAGCAAGCCGCTGAACGGGTTGCAGCCAGAGGGCAGCAACCGATCGTACTCTGCTCACAGGTTGTTCGCCGTCATCTCCGTCGACACAGTGATCGTACATTGCATGCCGTTCCCGTCATGGGACTCAATGAAGTGGATTCTTTCGTCCGTCTGCAATCGTTGGATACGGTGCGGATCGACTTTGAGTTGGCGCAGTCAACATAGATAAACCATGAAGGTCAAAACATTTCACGCGCTCACCATGCAGGATGCCATGCGTGACATCAAGGAGGAACTGGGGCCGGACGCCATCATCTTGTCGGCGAAGGAGGTGCGTGAGGGAGGGCGACTTCTACGGGCATTCAATCGACCGGTCCTGGAAGTAATGGCCGCATCAGAGCACGACAGACAACGGTTCCCTCAGGGTGGGGAAAAGGTGCAACAAGCTTCTCCTGTGAAACTGTCCGATGCAAGATCGGATTCCGCGCTGTCCGCGCAGACTTTTCAACAGACACTCCAAGGGATGTTGAAGCCGAACGGCGAGAGGACGATATCGACCGTCAGTAAACGGTCTGCCTCATTGAAACCATCCATGGTGCATGTGAAGCCAAAGCGCCTTCGGCATCTGCGCGGCGTGATGAACGAATTGAGCAGCTTATTGGAAGATCTATCACGGGCGGACAGCCGGATGATCGGAAGCCAGCCGTCGCCTATGCTGGTGTTACTGCGCCGCTCGCTCCTCGATCAAGGGATGAATTCTTCTACCGTGGACTTTCTCTTGAACGAAGCGCGAAAGACCGCACAAGCCGTCGGTCCATCCGACGATGATTCGATGCGGCTCGCGCTACATCGTGAAATCGCGAAGCGCGTGCGAATAGGCGGGCAGCGATTGAAAGGAGGGGGCTATCCTTCTATCGGTCTCCTGATCGGGCCCAGTGGAGCCGGGAAGACTGCCGCCGTAGCCAAGCTGGCCTCTCATTATCGTCTCGAACGGCGGAGATCTGTCGCCCTCATAACCTTTGATCGGTGTCCGGAAATCGCGGTCGAACAGCTGCGTCGATATGCCAAGGTGGTCGGGGTACCGTTCGCCTGCGCTCTGTCGCCTCGACAGGTCCATGAAGGGCTCCGTCGCCATACGGAGGTAGACATCGTGTTAATCGACATGCCTGGTATCGGACCGAGTGATTTAGCATTGGCTAAAGAACTGCGACGGCTTCTACCAGAGGAGGCCGTCACGACGCATCTGGTCCTTTCGGCATCCACAAGAGAGCAGGAGCTCTGTCGGATCACGAAGTGCCTCGTCGATCTGCCGCACCTGCGGCTTCTGTTCACCAAGCTCGACGAGACGAAATCGTTCGGCACCATCTTCGAAGTGGCGCACCAAACCGGAGTGCCGCTTTCCTATTGGAGTATCGGACGACGAGTCCCCGGAGATATCGAAGTTGCCTCATCGGAACGTTTGGCGGCGTTTCTGACTGGGGAACACTCCGTTCATTCTCAGGTGCTTGTCAATCGATCGGTTCGATCATCGGAAGCCGCTCCTGCATTAATGGGGGCAGAAACTCACCATGGATAATCCGGTTGGAGGTCGTGATATGCCGTTCAGAACAAGAAGGTCCGTCCTACTGTCTGAAGATCTGAGTCGGGGAGGCGACTCGTCCCCTCACGTCATCGCCGTCTCCAGCGGCAAGGGAGGTGTGGGGAAGTCCAATGTGGTCGCGAATCTTGCTGTTGCACTGACGAGGATCGGAAAGAGGGTGCTGATTTTGGATGCCGACCTCGGCTTAGGCAATCTCGATGTCCTCCTGGGGTTGGTTCCACGGCATACGATCGAGGACGTATTGATGGGTACACATACACTCGACGAGATCGTGCTCAAAGGTCCGGCGGGCATTCATGTGCTCCCGGCCAGTTCCGGTGTTCCACGCCTGACGGCGCTGACGGAGGCCCAGCAGTTGATGATCCAGGAGCAGCTGGCGCAGCTCACCTCAGAGATGGACGTACTGTTGATCGATACCGGTGCCGGCATCTCGCCGAACGTCACCTTCTTTGCCTCTGCGGCCGATGAGACGATGATCATCGTCTCGCCGGAGCCGACATCGCTCACGGATGCCTACGCTCTGATCAAAGTGTTGGCTCGCCAGTATCGGGAACGCCGTTTCAAAGTGCTGGTGAACCAGGCCAAGAGCCCCCGTGAAGCTGCCGAGGTGTTCGGTAAGTTGGATGTGGCAGTGGATCATTTTCTTCATGTGACCGTCGAATTGGTCGGGGCAATCCCCTATGACGACTATGTGCATTTGGCGGTCATGCAGCAGAAGGCGATCTCGGAATTGTTCCCGGATGCGCCGGCAGCCCAAGCATTCAAGCGGTTAGCGCAACAAATACTCCAGTGGCCGAAGCCAGGTCTTCCCAAAAGTTCCGTGCAACTCATCTGGCAACGAACGACAACGCCAGCCGGTAACTGAACCACGATCTACATGGAAA
The DNA here is from genome assembly GCA_019636835.1 of Nitrospira sp. Classification (GTDB taxonomy): domain Bacteria; phylum Nitrospirota; class Nitrospiria; order Nitrospirales; family Nitrospiraceae; genus Nitrospira_D. The sequence goes on along the minus strand of JAHBWU010000082.1, from coordinate 6,578 downwards.
GATCATGAGCAAAACAGCCTTACCACACGAGCGGAAACCATTTTCAGCCCAGGGAGTCAGGCGCGAACAACTTATCAAAGAGTTTGCCCATGTCATTCGCGCGATGGCCCATCGATTGGCCTTCCGTCTCCCTGCCTACTTGGATGCAGAGGATCTGATTTCGGTGGGCACCATCGGACTCATGGATGCCATGGACAAGTACGATCCTACACGGGAAGCGAAGTTCAAGACGTATGCGGAGTTCAGAATCCGTGGAGCCATGCTCGACGAGATTCGGTCGATGGATTGGATTCCACGATCGGTTCATGAACGAATCGGCCTGCTCCAAAAGACGCATACGGCGCTCATGAGCCGGTTGGGCCGACCGCCGCAGGATGAAGAGGTGGCGGCAGAACTGAAGATGTCCCTGGAAGAGCTGGAGGATTTCATTACGCGGGCCAGAGGAGCGGTGATGATCAGCGTAGACGATCTCAATCTTCATGAACCAGACGGGCATAAAGTGGTCACGATGCTGGCCGATACGCACACGCTTGATCCCCTTTCCTCATTGGTCAACGAGCGTGAACGTGCATCGCTCGCCGGGGCCATTCAATCGCTGCCGGAAAAAGAACGGCTCGTCCTGACGTTGTATTATTATGAGGAGCTCACGATGAAGGAGATCGGAGAGCTGTTAAAAGTCACTGAGTCACGGGTCTGTCAAATCCATACCAAAGCCATCATCCGGCTCAAAGCACACTTGCAAAAACCGAATTGATCGAATCGGCCGATCCAGTCGGCTGCTCGTTTGTATTGGTTGTGATGCAATTTCGGGATGTTGTGCGATCGCCCGCCTTCAGTTCCGAGTCAAAGAAACCGATACCTCCCTAGGCGAGATCTCGACAAGTGCCTGGTGTATCGGGTGGGAAATCCCGCATCAGGCCTGAACGTTGATCGGGTCTCCGGTTTATTCCAGATTCAAGTCAAATCCTCAATCAGCAATCACGACAATGCATTTGAAAGTATCACACCATGGGTTCTCGCGATCGCGACAGCGCTCTCTTGCATGGTGGTGTGCCTCAGCAACGGTTTGCGGCGCAAGTATGGCCTGGATGGGGGCGACTCAGGTCGGTCCTCCGAGCGTGGCCGAAGACTTCTCCGTACGGCTTGTCGTTGCATGGATGGGTCTTTTCATCGCTGCCGGATTTGGTGTGGCGGGAATCTTGTGTCGGCCGCACCCTACGGACCTCGCACAGCGCAAGCAGGGAAGTTCGATCTCGGCGTATGACGGCGTCACCGGCTTGCCTACGCGTCGACTCTATCTTGTCTTGCTCGGGCAAGCATTGAGTAGAGCCGAGGCCACCATGCGGAATGTCGCGGTCTTGGTGTGCGCCTTGGAGCAGTTCCGCCCAATGTCCACCTCCTCAGCCGCACCAAATATGACTCTGGCCGTGCGGGTGCAAGCCGCCCGCATCAAGAGTGCATTGCGATCTCACGATGTGGTCGCACGCTTGGACGAATATACGTTCGCCGTAGTCGCCGACAATTTGGCATCGCCGGACGAGGCTCGATCGATCGCGGAGAGAATTCAGAAGGCCATAGCGCTCCCACTCTTGATCGAAGGTCAGGAATTGCTGGTTTCCTGTCGAATTGGGGGAATCGTGGGGCCGCAACCTGGGACTAAAGCAGAGTCACTCCTTGATGTCGCATCACTAGCCCTCTCGGATAGTCAAACAGCTGACGCGTCCATTGCAATTGTGTCGGATCCCACAATGTACCGCTCCACACCGTCGAGCCATGCCCATATAGGCCGAATGCGTCACTGCGCGGACGCGCGGCATTAGCCTCCTTACAAATATTAAGGCCAATAGCCACGCCAGATCCCATAGCCTACTGGTGATCGCATTGAGAAGCAGACAGGATGGGGCTATATAAGGCCACTCTCCTAAAGAGAAGGAGCGAAGGCCTTTCAGCCGCCTATGAACTCGGCTGGTAACACGCCTGCTTGCTTGAGAATAGCACGCAGAGTGCCCTCGGGCATGTCGCCTGGATGGTTAGGAATAGTTGTGTACCGAAGAGTGGAGGGATTGAACCAAATCTCGTGACTGCCTGCAGCCTGACGATCGAACTGAAATCCAAGGGCTTTGAGCCGTTGAACGATTTCTCGATACTTAAAGCCAGCCAGTCGCCCCATTAAGCATTGACGATGAGGGGATAATCGAATTCATCACGGGGCAGTGGCAGGAGAGGCTCTCCTTCGCGCTCCTGTTTGGTTTCCAAGAGCTTCTTGGCGACATCACGGGCGATCTCGATGGTTTCTTGAATGGTACGCCCTTGCACCACGAGTCCCTGTATGACGTCGGAGGTCGCAAGATAGACGCCCTCAGGGAGTTTTTCAATATGGAGGTTGACTATGCGCTCCATGTGAGCCTCTTTCTCGGATAATCGAGCCTTTGGTCAGCTGTGCAGCTATCGTACCTGATGGCCCGGTCCCAAGTCGAGAGAACCTCATAATTATCTCTGACATTGTTCGCTCAACAGGCCAGAGAGGTGGCCTTCTTGCTGCTCCGCTGAGGCATGATTCGGCACGTCCGACTATTCCATAGTTGGTTACACGGCTTTCTTCAAATACTCGTTAATGTATTCTTCAGGTCTTAGCGAGCTCTCCTCCTGACATCGAAATTCTCTGACGATCCTATTCAACGCATGCTTGTTGATGAATTCGAGGTCGCACAGATTCTTGAACTCGTCTTTTGTGATGCCTGTTACGACCTGAAAAAACTGAGACTCCTTGGTTTGGATTACATGGTCGATCTTGTGCTCCCTGAATCGTGTCATATAGATAAAATCAGCCATGCAAATGGCCAGGCGCTTTACTTGAGTAGCAAACCATCGCTTACGGGACTTTTTCTCTTTGTCCTCTTCGGATTCGATGAAATCATCGTTCTCTTTTTCTACGTCTTCCTCCTCTTGTGGTTCTGTGCCCTTACTCTTCTTGAGCCTTTCGGCATCAAGACCGATTTTTAGAAACGCTTCGACGTTGCCTACTTCCTGTGTTCTATAGCCCTTGACCCGTTTCAAGGCGTCAAGAAGATGAGGGTGCTGTTCTAAGTGCTTAAGGGAGATGAAATTGACCAAAGCATCACTCGTGATTCTTTTGGCGAGACTTTGACGGGAACCACTGAAATTGATTGCCTCAAACACATCCGCAGCGGTCGTCTTATTGCTTGTCAGACTTCCTTCATAAAACCGCTTGATATTGAGAGTATCGCAGAGCCCATCCGTCACCCGCTGAATATTATCGTTTCGCACCCGATCCGCGCTGTCCTGCTGGTCGAGCTGATCAGCGAGTGCATCAGCATAATGAAATGTCAGTCTCAGGCACCTTGTGATAGCAAAATCAAACACCCAAGCCTTGGGTTTAATTACCTCCCGTGTGTCCCTATCGCACCAGGAAGACTGCACTCTGAAGATAGCCTGGTAGTAGCTCTCGGGAGATCCCACGTCATTTAGAATGAGAATGGACTCCCATTCCTTAATGGTGACACCAGTCAGAAAGCGCCGAACCGTCAGCGTGATTGTTCCATACTTTCCAGAATCACACTGCGCTGACTTAATCTTTCTTTCGATTTCTTTCTTGTCTCTGATGATTGCGGCGGAATCTTCTCCGTCGTCTGTATCTGTGCATCCTGCCGCATTTATGATTTCAAAATTAGAAAAGTAGGGATGCCGCTTCAACTTCTTCGATAGTGACTTCACGGCATCCACGCGGTGTAACCACCACACCGAATGTCTCTTTGCTGGGAGACCTAGTTGGTCCCCTAACTTTCCAAAGATCGAGATCGACCTGGCATCGTGAGTCCGCTTACACAAGCCATCAAGAAAATGGTCAACAGCATCGGAATGAACGAAGTGGCCCGAGCTTACCCGAAAGAGTTCGTTTAATGAGAAGTCTTGATCATCTGTAAAGAAGGTCTCTCGCTGCTCCTGGATGTCCTCATCAGTTATTTCGATGGTTGACACATCCAGATCCGGCATCTCCCGGTACACGTTGAGTTGAGTATTGTTCGGATCAGCCTCGATTTCTGCTTTCTTGTTCTTCTGTTCGTCCAAATAGCTGTAGGTGAACACTTGTTCCGCGCAGAAATCGTCTTCTTGAATCAAGCGGAACGGAGTTCCTGAGAGGTCAAGCCGCTTCTTCCATTTCAACCCGACATCTTCTTCTGGATTTTCGATAATGTATTTTGCCCGCTCAGTTCGGCTTCCAAAATGCACTTCGTCGAAGATGATGAGGTCCCAGTGTAACGCCAGCACGTGCTTAAGCCGCCGTTTGGTCGACCCATCTGCGTGGATGTGAAGGTCCTGTAGGGATACGCAGACAACAAAAGGCTTGGTGGTTTTGGGAAGCTCGCCTGTATGTGGCAAGTGCGGATCATTGATGTTCTCGTCATTCTTACGCGCACGAATTCCAGTCCACCCTTCGAAATTGACATGATTATTAATAACGTCGATCCACTCGGACATGACCTCAGGTTTGTAGGTGACAATCAAGGTTCTTCTTGCACCAAGTGCCTTTGCAATGTGGATCCCGGTGAAACATTTCCCAAAGCGCATCTTGGCATTAAGAAGGAAGCGATCTTTGTGGGCAGCACCGTCAATCACTTCTGGCGGATAACCTCCTTGAAACCATCGAACCGCCTTATCAACGGCCGACTGCTGTTCCTGTCTTAGTCTGTAGCTTTCGGTGCGCGATGATCCGAAACACACTTCATTGAAAGCGCGTTTCACGTCATCAAGTGTGGCCATAAACCACTCTTGACCAACGGTATCCTTGACCTTTTTGATGCCATTGGCGTGGAGCTGCTGGTGGATGTGGAAATCGGTCTTGCCTTCTGGAAGGTCTTGAACAAAACGAATGAGCGGCTGTTCGGGATTGCTTGTGCCGAATTGTTCCCCGATCCGTTCTCGGTGACGGCCACGCTTGCAATGTCCAACTTTTAAATAGTTCTTCTTGGCATAGGAGTGAGTCGTATACACATACAGCTCAAGCTTGTCGCTCATCACGACCACTCCTGGACTTTTCTTTTGATGTGCTCACGCTCCTCTTTGGTGAGTTTGAAGAAACCGAAAAGCTTCTCATCGGTCCATTCCTCGTCTGTGCCCATATACGGAACCCAGTCCCATCGATCCGGCGGGATATCTTGCGTAATTTTCCGCAATCCCAGCAGATATCTCGCAATATCGGATTGAAGATAGAGAAGAAAGCGTTTTGCCTCTTTCTCCGTTTTGAATGCTCCGACTATATTGTAAGTTTCGGCTGTTATTGCGCCTTTCGGGATAATAAAGTACTGATCTACAGGAAGCGTTACTCGCCTAACCCCCAGTCTTGAGCCGGGCGCGTAGGCCCGCGGTACAGCTACTTTGTACAAATCAATCTTGTCAGCGTTCTTGGAGATCTCGGACCGTTTCACATATCGGATTTTTCGCCCTTTTGAGAAACAGGGCACAGCATCCTTGTGCGCAGGGTCAACCTGCCGATTTCTCTTGAAATAGAATGTCCTTATGCCAAACGGCTTCCCTGCCCAAGCGATGTCAGACACAAATTGACCGCGCCATTTAGATTGGATCTTCTCAACCAATGGGTAGGCACTTGGATCATCAGGAATGATATCGAACTTTGAAAGATCGATATCACAGCTTGCTTCACTATCAATGAAAAGCGTATTGCCATTGTGCGCTCTCTTGAAGTGAAAGAAGCACACTCCTCCAAGTACATCCACGGTCGGGAATACTTCTTTCGACTGCTTGAAGTGGCGAATCGCCTTAATTTGCTTGGAGGCTAGAATCCTCTGCCGGAATTCTTCTGTGCCTTTGCCGGCACTAAACCATCGTGAGGGTATGACGACCGCAAACTCGAAGATCTCTTCTGTATCCATCAGCGCTTCGACAAAATGATTGTAGATCGCTGTGGCACTTCCGCCAAACCCTTCGTCCGCTTCTTGATAGGGAGGATTTCCGACCGCAACAACTTTACAGTTTGGTTTGGTCTTTCTAATAAATTGGATCATGGTTTTCAATTCACCTCTAAACTTGGTCAAATTGAGTCGCCCATCAATCTCAGATAGATAATTCCCATTCCGAATGTGCCTCGCGAATCCTTTGTCGTGCGATCTCTCATTGCCGTAAAAAGTCCTCAGGCTTAGCAGGTAGTGCCTCTCATCCGGGGCAAGAGCGTAATAGCGACCACCGTATATCTCTTCCGCAACCTCGTGAGAGGATACGAGAGGTTTTGACCGCCCCTTGCTGACCAGGCAGGATCTGAGCGCAGCAGCCAGCAATATTTCGCCTGCCTTGCAAAATGGGTCCAGGATGACGGTATTCCGATCAAGGAATGCTGATTCAGATATGCAAGAAGCAAGTTCCAGTGCTTTGCCAACCAACATGATCGGCTGGTCTCGGCCTTTGGTACTGCCGAGAATATCTACGACGTGTGACTCAGTCGTGACGATCTTACGGGCGAGCATTATGCGGCTTTGGTTTGTGCTGGTTGATGACGATGCTTTCCAACAAGGAGCTGCATCGCGTGCCACGCGAAGTTGAAA